>NZ_JBFODV010000238.1:0-50937 GCF_040908495.1 Aeromonas sp. R1-1
TGCCAGGGGCGTTTGGCCCGATGGGGGGAGACCAGCACATACTGGCCGGTCAGCGGGTTGAAGCGGCGATGGGGATGATCGATGGGGTTGAACATCATCTCTCCTGAATAAGGTATTGAAAAATAGGGTCGTCTATTAACAGGGAGCAGGCAGGCCTACTCCTCGTAACCGTTCGGATTGGCGGATTGCCAGCGCCAGCTGTCGGCGCACATGGCGTCGATGTTGCGGGTCGCCTGCCAGCCCAGTTCACGCTGCGCCTTGGCCGGATCGGCCCAGCAGGCGGCGATATCGCCCGGGCGACGCGGCTCGATGCGAAATGGCAGCGGCTTGCCACAGGCAGCAGAGAAAGCGGCGACCAGCTGCAACACGCTCTGGCCCTCGCCGGTGCCCAGGTTGTAGGTGTGCACGCCACCCTTGCCGGCGCAGTGTTGCAGCGCCTTGACGTGCCCTTCGGCGAGATCCATTACATGGATGTAGTCGCGCACGCCGGTGCCGTCCGGGGTGGGGTAATCGTTTCCAAAGACAGACAAGCAGTCGCGACGGCCAATGGCCACCTGGGTTAAAAATGGCATGAGATTGTTGGGGATCCCTTGCGGGTCTTCCCCCATGGCGCCCGATTCGTGGGCGCCGACCGGATTGAAGTAGCGCAGCAGGGTCATGCTCCAGTGCGGCTCGGCCAGCTGCAGATCTTCGAGGATCTCCTCGATGATCAGCTTGGATCGCCCGTAAGGGTTGGTGGCGCTGCGAGGGAAATCCTCGCGGATCGGCAGATTGGCGGGATCGCCGTAGACGGTAGCTGATGAGCTGAACACCAGATTGTGCACGCCAGCCCGCTTCATCGCCTGCAGCAGGGTGAGGGTGCCACCGAGGTTGTTCTCGTAGTAATCCAGTGGAATGCGGGTCGACTCGCCGACCGCCTTGAGGGCGGCAAAGTGGATCACTGCATCGATATGCTGCTCGGCGAAGATCCGGTCCAGCAGGGCGGCATCGCGAATATCTCCTTGATAGAACATAGGTTGCTGGCCGCTGATAGCCGCGACTCGAGTCAATACGCTGCGCTTGCTGTTGCAGAGGTTGTCGACCACCACGGGATTCATACCTGCCGCTTGCAGGGCCAGACAGGTGTGGCTGCCGATATATCCGCAACCGCCGGTGACCAGAACGTTCATCTTGCTCTCCACTGAAAAAGTGTCTGGAAGCAGTCTAGCCGAGGGTGTGGCGACCAAACTGTGAGCTTGCTTGCAAAACAGTGTAAACGATTACACTGTTTTTATGGTCATCCTGACGGCAGATATGCGTTTCACCCCTGTTTTCAATGGGTTTGCTGGGTATAATGGCGCTCTATTGCACAGTGAAAGAAGTGAAAACAGCATGAGCACCATCAAGGATGTCGCCCGTTTGGCCAATGTGTCGGTGGCAACGGTTTCACGGGTGATGAACAACTCCCCCAAGGCCAGCGCTGCGTCTCGCGAAGTGGTGCAGAAGGCAATGGCCGAACTGGGCTACACCCCCAACGCCAACGCGCGGGCACTGGTCAGCCAGACTTGCGACACCATGGGAGTGGTGGTCGGAGACGTGGCGGATCCCTTCTTTGGTGCACTGGTGAAGGGGGTCTCGGGCGTAGCCGTCGAGCAGAATCTCCACCTGCTGATGGGTAATGGTTTTCACAAGGCGCGGCAGGAGCGCGAAGCGATCGAGCTGCTGATCGGCAAGCGCTGCGAGGCGCTGGTGGTGCACAGCAAGGCGCTGAGCGACGAGGAACTGTGCGATTACGCCATGCGGGTGCCCGGCATGGTGCTGATCAACCGCGATATTGCTGCCCTCAAGGGTCGCTGCATCGCCCTCAATAACCGGCTGGGGGCGGCTACGGCGACCCGTCATCTGATCGATCTTGGCCACCGCCACATCGCCTTTATCAGCTCGGATCACGCCATCGAGGATGCCACCTTGCGCCTGCAGGGTTATCAGGATGGACTGATGGAAGCGGGTCTGGCAGCCGATCCCGAGCTTATCGAGAGCGGCACCCCGAACGAGGAGGGGGGCGAGCGCGCCATGCTCAACCTGCTGGCCAAGGGGCTCAAGGTGACCGCGGTGGTGGCCTATAACGATGCCATGGCGGCCGGTGCCATCTCGGTGCTGGCGGATAACGGCCTGCGGGTGCCGGAGGAGGTCTCGGTGGTGGGCTTCGATGACATCATCTATGCCAGATACCTGAGACCCAAGCTCTCCACCATGCGCTATCCCATCGAGCTGATGGCAGCCCAGGCGGCCAAGCTGGCCATTCAGCTGGCGGCGGGGGAGAGTGAAGCGACCCAGAGCCGGATTTATACCCCCACCCTGATCAATCGCCACTCGGTGGCACCGGTTCGGGCCGGATAGCCCCTTTTACGGCCCTGTTCGGGGCCGTTTATTGCACAGTTATTGTTTTACCTGTTTTTAATCATTTTTACTCCGCTTTACTTAACAAAATAAGTGTAATCGTTTACATTCATGTGAGCGAGATCGCCGTTCCCTGCGTCATACTTCTCTAGACTGAATACGTTTTCCAATCAGCAGGGAGAGAGTGAATGCTCAGGGAGATAGTGGCGCGTCAGGATTGGCAGACTCAGGCCATTACGTCGGTAAACCGCTTGGCTGCCCATACCCCCATGTTCAGCTGGCGCAGCGAAACGGATGCCAAGGATGATCTGGCCTCTTCCTCCCGTCTCTTGCTCGATGGCGAGTGGCGCTTCTCCTTCTTTGCCGCCCCCGAGCGGGTGCCCGAGAGCTGGCTGGAACAGGATCTGGCGGATGCGACTCCCATTACCGTACCGGGTAACTGGCAGCTGGATGCCGCCTATCCGGCTGCGCGGCCGCTCACCGATGGCCCCATCTACACCAATATCAAGTACCCCTTTCCTTGCGATCCGCCCCGGGTGCCGGCAGAGAACCCCACCGGTTGCTACTCCCGCGAGTTCGAACTGTCCGCCGACTGGCTGGCCAGCGGTCAGAGCCGGATCATCTTTGACGGGGTGAGCAGCGCCTTCCACCTCTTCTGCAACGGCCGCTGGGTCGGTTACTCCCAGGACAGCCGGCTGCCCGCCGAATTCGATCTGACCCCATATCTGCAGAGCGGTCGCAACCGGCTGGCGGTGCTGGTGCTGCGCTGGTCCGACGGCTCCTATCTGGAAGATCAGGATATGTGGTGGCTGTCGGGGATCTTCCGCTCCGTCAGCCTGTTGCACAAACCGTCCCGCCATCTGATGGATATGCGGGTGACCCCCGAGCTGGATGCCTGCTATCGGGATGGCCGTCTCAAGATTGCCCTGCAAGTCGCCAATGGGGTCGGTCTGTCGGTAGAGGCCAATCTCTATGACGGTAGCGAGCGGGTCGCGACCCTGCGCCAGCCGATAGGCACCCAAGCCATTGATGAGAAGGGGGCGTATGACGATCGCGCCGAGTTCTGGCTCGACGTGGCTGCGCCGCGCAAGTGGAGCGCCGAGACGCCCCATCTCTATCGCCTGACCCTGACCCTGCTGGACGAGCTGGGCCAGGCTATCGAGAGCGAGGCGTGCGATGTAGGCTTTCGGGTGGTGGAGATCCGTGGCGGCCTGCTGCGGGTCAACGGTCAGCTGCTGCTTGTTCGTGGTGCCAACCGTCATGAACACCATCCCGCCAAGGGTTATGCCATCGATCGCGCCACCATGGAGCGGGATCTGCTGCTGATGAAGCGGCACAACTTCAATGCGGTGCGCTGCTCCCACTATCCCAACCACCCCGACTTCTATCGCCTCTGCGATCGGCTCGGTCTCTATGTGGTGGACGAGGCGAATCTGGAGACCCACGGCATGACTCCGATGGGGCGGCTGGCGCGGGATCCCGCCTGGAGCAATGCCTTTCTGGAGCGGGCGACCCGCATGGTGGCACGGGATTTCAACCACCCCTCGATCATCATCTGGTCGCTCGGCAACGAGTCGGGTTACGGCCCAGCCCACGATGCCATGTATGGCTGGATCAAGCGCAGCGACCCGAGCCGTCCGGTGCAGTACGAGGGGGGCGGGGCCGATACCCCGGCGACCGACATTATCTGCCCCATGTATGCCAGAACCCATCAGGATCAGCCCTTCCCGGCGGTGCCCAAGTGGGCGCTGGCCAAGTGGATCGGTCTGCCCGACGAGCACCGGCCGCTGATCCTCTGCGAATATGCCCACGCCATGGGTAACAGTTTGGGGGGCTACGCCCACTACTGGCAGGCGTTTCGCGATCATCCACGCCTGCAAGGCGGGTTTGTCTGGGATTGGGTCGATCAGGGGCTCGACAAATACACCGCCGATGGTCGCCACTACTGGGGCTATGGCGGCGACTTCGGTGATGTGCAAAACGATCGCCAGTTCTGCTGCAACGGCCTGCTGTTCCCGGATCGCACCCCCCATCCCACCCTGTTCGAGGCAAAACGTGCCCAGCAGCCGTTCCGCTTCAGCCTGCTTGAGCACACCCCGCTGCGGGTGCGGATCGAGAGCGAATACCTGTTTCGGGAAACCGACAACGAGCGGCTTTGCTGGCAGCTGTGTGAGAACGGCCATGTGCAGCAGCAGGGGGAGTTCTCCCTTGAGCTGGCGCCACAGGGGGGGGTCGAGTTGACCCTGAGCGAGACACTGCCCGCCTTTGCGGCAGGCTCACTGGCCTGGCTCGATCTGGCCATCGTTCAGCCGCAGGCTACCCTATGGTCGCAGGCGGATCACAAGGTCGCCCGTCAGCAGTTCACCCTGCCGACCCCCCTTGCTCTGCCTGCGCCAGTCGCGGCCGCCACCCTGAGCGAACAGTCAGATGGCTGGCGGATCACTGCCGCAAACAGTCAGTGGTGGCTCGACAAGCTGAGCGGCCGCATCACCAGTTGGCAAAAATCGGGGCAGGAGCAGTTGTTGGCGCCGATCATGGAACACTTCTATCGCGCACCGCTCGACAACGACATTGGCACCAGCGAAGCGGATCACGCCGACCCCAACTCCTGGATTGCTCGCTGGCAGGGCTGTGGCCTCGGTCAGTGGCAGCACCGCTGTCTGGGGATCGCGGTCGTCGGAGGGGATATCCGGGTCAGCCATGGTTACTTCCACCACGATGAGCTGCTGCTGGTGAGTCACTGGCATCACCGCTTTACCGACGATGGCGCCATGAGCCTGGAGATAGAAACCGAGCTGGCACAGGTGCTGCCGTCGCTGCCGCGGATCGGTCTGCTGCTTCATCTGGCCGAGGTACCGGCGCGAGCCGAATGGTTGGGACGCGGCCCGCACGAGAACTATCCGGATCGCCTGCTGGGCGCCGATCTGGGGCGCTGGAGTCTGCCGCTGGAGGCGATGCATACCCCTTACATTTTCCCGAGTGACAACGGCTTGCGCTGTGATACCCGCCAGTTGCAGCTGGGCAGCACGACGGTGAGCGGCACCTTCCATTTCAGTGCCAGCCGCTTCAGTCAGCAACAGCTGGCCGCTGCTCGTCACCAGAGCGATCTGGTGGCCGAAGAGGGGCTGTGGGTCTGTCTCGATGGCGCCCATATGGGGGTGGGCGGTGATGACTCCTGGAGCCAGAGCGTGCGTCCCGAGTATCAACTGCTCGAGCGTCGTTACCGTTGGGGCTGCACTCTCCGTTAAGCCAGCTATTGAGACGACTGTCGAGCCTGTGTGCCATTTTGACAACAGACCAGTAACGACTAGCCTCAATGCTGTGGGAAAGATTGAGTCTCAAATCTGATTTTTATTTATATGTATTTGAAAAATAAATATAAAGTTTCAATGTAACAGAGTGTAAACGTTTTCATTTTGTCGTCGTGATCACAGAAGAAATGACAACAAATTGATTACATTGATTGGCGCTTGCTCAATTGCTCGCCACCCTACAACACAGATAGACACATCGGAGCACACATAATGAAAAAACTGACCACAGTTGCCGCCCTGCTGATGGGCATGATGGCTGGAGCCAATGCCCAG
The DNA here is from genome assembly GCF_040908495.1 of Aeromonas sp. R1-1. Classification (NCBI taxonomy): domain Bacteria; kingdom Pseudomonadati; phylum Pseudomonadota; class Gammaproteobacteria; order Aeromonadales; family Aeromonadaceae; genus Aeromonas; species Aeromonas sp. R1-1. Next base: position 5,967 of record NZ_JBFODV010000238.1, read on the forward strand.
GCTGACACTCGTATCGGGGTAACCGTCTACAAATACGACGACAACTTCATGGCGGTCGTGCGCAAGGCCATCGAGAAGGAGGCGGCAGCCACTCCGGGGGTGGAGCTGCTGATGAACGACTCCCAGAACGACCAGTCCAAGCAGAACGACCAGATCGATGTGCTGCTGGCCAAAGGGGTGAAGGCGCTGGCCATCAACCTGGTTGACCCGGCTGCGGCACCGGTGGTGATTGAGAAAGCCCGTGGCGAAGATATCCCGGTGGTCTTCTACAACAAGGAGCCGAGCGCTACCGATCTGGCCAGCTACGACAAGGCCTACTACGTGGGCACTGACTCCAAGGAGTCAGGGATCATCCAGGGTCAGCTGATTGCCAAACATTGGAAAGCCCATCCGGAGTGGGATCTGAACAAGGATGGCGTGATCCAGTTCGTGTTGCTGAAAGGGGAGCCGGGTCACCCGGATGCCGAAGCGCGCACCTCCTACGTGGTCAAGACCCTGAACGATGGTGGCGTCAAGACTGAACAACTGCACATGGATACCGGTATGTGGGATACCGCCATGGCGAAAGACAAGATGGATGCCTGGATCTCCGGCCCCAACGCCAACAAGATCGAAGTGGTCATCGCCAACAACGACGGCATGGCAATGGGTGCAGTCGAGTCACTGAAAGCCCAGGGCAAGACTGCCATTCCGGTATTCGGCGTCGATGCGCTGCCGGAAGCGTTGGCCATGGTCAAGAGCGGTGCCATGGCGGGTACCGTGCTGAACGATGCGGCCAACCAGGCCAAAGCCACCTTCGAGCTGACCAAGAACCTGGCTGAAGGCAAACCGGCCGGTGAAGGCACCAAGTGGAATATCGTCGACAAGGTAGTACGTGTTGCCTACGTCGGTGTGGATAAAGACAACCTGTCCCAATTCGAGTAATTCCCTCCTCCAGGGCAAGGGAGATCCCCTTGCCCTTTTTTCAACCAGATGTGATGGCTGATATGACAACACAGCAACAATCAGAATGGCTGTTGGAGATGATTGACGTCAGTAAGAGTTTTCCCGGCGTCAAGGCACTCGATAATGTCAATTTACGGGTCCGTCCTCATTCTGTGCATGCGTTGATGGGCGAGAACGGAGCGGGAAAATCCACACTGCTCAAGTGCCTGTTCGGCATTTACGAGAAGGATCAGGGCAAGATCTTCTTCAAGGGGCAGGAGATCAACTTCACCTCCTCCAAAGAGGCGCTGGAAAATGGCGTCTCCATGGTGCATCAGGAGCTCAACCTGGTGTTGCAGCGTACCGTGATGGACAACATGTGGCTCGGCCGCTACCCCACCAAGGGGTGGTTTATCGACCACGGCAAGATGTATGACGACACCAAGCGCATCTTCGATGAGCTGGATATCGACATCGACCCCAAAGTGAAGGTCGCGACCCTGTCGGTCTCCCAGATGCAGATGATCGAGATCGCCAAGGCGTTCTCCTACGATGCCAAGATCGTCATCATGGACGAACCCACCTCCTCGCTGACCGAGAAAGAGGTGAATCACCTCTTCAAGATCATCAACAAGTTAAAGGAGAAGGGGTGCGGCATCGTCTACATCTCTCACAAGATGGAGGAGATCTTCCAGCTCTGTGACGAGATCACCATATTGCGGGATGGCCAGTGGGTGGCAACCCAGCCGCTCAAGGGCATGACCATGGATCAGATCATCGGCATGATGGTCGGCCGTGAACTGACCCAGCGTTTCCCGGAAAAGACCAACCAGCCGAAAGAGGTGATCCTCGAGATCGAACACCTGACGGCGAAGAACCAGCCCTCCATTCAGGACATCACCTTCAACCTGCACAAGGGGGAGATCCTCGGCATCGCCGGACTGGTGGGAGCCAAGCGCACCGACATCGTCGAGACCCTGTTCGGTATTCGCGATCGCAGTCAGGGCAGCATCAAGCTGCACGGCAAAGAAGTAGCCAACCACAACGCCCACGAAGCGATCCGCAACGGCTTTGCGCTGGTGACGGAAGAGCGCCGCTCCACCGGTATCTACTCCCGGCTCGATATCGCCTTCAACTCCCTGATCGCCAACATGGACAGCTACAAGGGCTCCATGGGGCTGCTCAGCGACAACAAGATGAAGAGCGATACCCAGTGGGTGATCGACTCCATGCGGGTCAAGACGCCGACCCAGCAGACCCAGATCGGTTCCCTCTCCGGGGGCAACCAGCAGAAGGTGATCATCGGTCGCTGGCTGCTGACCCAGCCGGAGATCCTGATGCTTGACGAGCCCACCCGCGGCATCGACGTCGGGGCCAAGTTCGAGATCTACCAGCTCATCCTGGAGCTGGCGAAGAAGGACAAGGGGATCATCATCATCTCGTCAGAGATGCCGGAATTGCTGGGGATCACCGATCGCATCATGGTGATGAGCAATGGCCGGGTCGCCGGGATCGTCAATACCAAAGAAACTGACCAGAGCGAGATACTGCGCCTGGCATCTCTGTACCTCTAGAGACAGGAAGACATTTATGGAGTCGGCTAAAAATTTCAATCTGATGCAGGCGCTCAAGGAAAACGCCATCTATCTGGTGCTGCTGGTGCTGCTCATGGTCATCGTGATCCAGGAGCCCTCCTTCCTGAGCCTCACCAACTTCAGCAACATCCTGACCCAGTCCTCGGTGCGGGTCATCATCGCGCTGGGGGTGGCGGGCATCATCATCACCCAGGGGACGGATCTCTCGGCCGGTCGTCAGGTCGGTCTGGCGGCACTCATCGCGGCAACCATGTTGCAGGCGCTGACCAACGTCAACAAGGTGTTCCCGACGCTGGGGGAGGTGCCCATTCCGGCGGTGATCCTGCTGGTGTGTGTGGTGGGTGCCCTGATTGGTCTGGTCAACGGTCTCATTGTGGCCTACCTGAACGTAACCCCGTTCATTACCACTCTGGGCACCATGATCATCGTTTACGGTATCAACTCCCTCTACTTCGATTCGGTGGGTGCCTCGCCGGTGGCCGGGTTTGACCCCCGCTTCTCCAGCTTCGCCCAGGGCTTTATCCGGATCGGCGGCTTCAAGCTCTCCTATCTCACCTTCTATGCGGCCATCGCCAGCGTCTTTGTCTGGGTGCTGTGGAACAAGACCCGTTTTGGCAAAAACATCTTCGCCATCGGCGGCAACCCCGAGGCTGCCAAGGTCTCCGGCGTCAATGTGGCGATCAATCTGGTGATGATCTATGCGCTGGCAGGGGTCTTCTACGCCTTCGGCGGCATGCTGGAAGCGGGCCGGATCGGTAGCGCCACCAACAACCTCGGCTTCATGTACGAGCTGGATGCCATCGCGGCGTGTGTGGTAGGCGGGGTGTCGTTTGCCGGCGGGGTGGGAACGGTCGCGGGTGTGATCACAGGCGTACTTATCTTCACCCTGATCAACTATGGCTTGACCTATATCGGGGTCAGCCCTTACTGGCAGTTCATCATCAAGGGCGGCATCATCATTCTGGCGGTGGCCCTGGACTCCATGAAGTACGCCAAGAAGAAATAACGATTGGCAGAGAGGGTTGGCGTTGCCAGCCCTCTCTTCTGGAGGGAACCCATGCCATTCAAGGTCAAGATTTACCTCTTGCTGCTACTGGCCATTCTGGTCACCATCGGCACCGCCGGACTCAGTGTGAATCACTTCATCAGTGGCTACATTCGCACTCAGGCAACCCACAACATCAACGAGCAGATCACTCTGGTCAAAGAGAAGCTGGCCAGCGACATCAATCAGAAGATCCTGTTGGCCGCCAACCTCAACTTCGGGGTGACCAACGTCAAGAAGACCCTGCAAGAGACCGGCTTTCACAACATCGTCAAGGTGATCGGCGACATGGCCTTCGACGTGAGCGGTGTCATCAACGATACGGCCAAGGTCGATGCCCTGCGCAAGCTGATCCCCGCCGCCAACAACCAGATCACCGTCAGCCCGCTGCAACAGGTGGATGGCAAGCCGGTCATCACCATTCTGGTGCCGCGCGGTGCCGATTCGGCCTATCTCTACTACCTCGACATGAGCGAGTTCAAAAGCCTGCTGGAGAAGATGAGCGGCGATGGCCGCTACTTCTCGCTGGCCGACGGCCGGGGCAACAGCCTCTATAACAGCAAGCCGCAAGGGGAGAGTGAAGCGCGCCCCAACCAGCTGGATATTCGTGGCAGCAGCTGGACGCTGACCGGCTACATCGACCTCGATTACATCCGTGCCATGACCCGGGCCCTCAACGGCCAGATCATCATGGCACTGTGCGGCGTGGCGATCGTGGTGATGGTGCTGGCGATGCTGGCGCTCAATGTGGCCTATCGCCCCATCCTCTCGCTGCGGGATCTGGTGCTGGAGCTCTCCCGCGGCAGCGGCGATCTCACCCGCCGACTGGCGGTGACCAGCAAGGATGACCTGGGCCAGATCTCGGCTGGGATCAACCGCTTTATCGAGCGGCTGCAGGAGATGATGGGGGAGGTGCGGCAGGCGAGCGGCCAGCTCAACAGCGGCATCGAGGGGCTGGCCAACCAGACCGGCGCCGCCCAGTCCCTGCTGGCGGACCATGTACGCGAGACCGAGCAGGTGGTGACCGCCATCAACGAGATGAGCCGCACCGCGGTCTCCGTCTCCGAGAGTGCGGCCAGCACCGCCCAGCTCACCGGCCAGAGCCAGCAACTGGCGAGCCAGTCCCGTCAGGTGGTAGATCAGGCAATGGCCAGCGTGATGGCGCTGGTGGACGAAGTGGAAGCCACTGCCCGCTCCATTGAAGCGATGCAACAGGATGTGCAGCAGATTGGCTCAGTGCTCGGGGTGATCGGCAGCATTGCCGAACAGACCAACCTGCTGGCGCTCAACGCCGCCATCGAGGCGGCCCGCGCTGGTGAACAGGGGCGTGGCTTTGCGGTGGTGGCAGACGAAGTGCGTTCCCTCGCGGCCCGCACCCAGCAGAGCACAGCCGAGATCCAGACCATGCTGGCCAGTCTGCAGCGGGGCACCCGCACCGTGGTGGATGCCATGGGCAACACCAAGCAGAGCTGTCAGGGGGCGGCCGAGAACACCACCAGGGTCAACGAGTCGCTGGATCTGATGGCAGGGGAAGTAGTGGAGATCAACGATCTCATCAGCCATATCGCCACGGCGGCGGAGCAGCAGAGCGCGGTGGCCGAAGAGATCAACCGCAACATGAGTGCCATCGCCGAAGTGATCCGCCAGCTGACCCACAATAGCGAAGCGACGGTCGCCAGCTCCGTGGCGATGCAGCAGACCTACGACCGGCTGCGGGAGATCGTGGGTCACTTCCGGCTGGAGTGAGGCCGGTGTTCAGTCAATAACAAAACAGGGCCATCCGGCCCTGTTGTTGTTTTCTTGTCTGCCTGAATCAACCGGCCTTGCGGCGCAGATAGACCCCGGCTTCCATGTGATGGGTCCAGGGGAACTGGTCGAACAGGGCGAAACGGGCGATTTCGTGGGTTTCGCCCAGCACGGCCATGTTGGCCTGCAGGGTATCTGGGTTGCAGGAGATGTAGAGGATGTTGTCGTACTCCTGCACCAGCTTGACGGTGGCATCGTCCAGACCTGCGCGGGGTGGGTCAACGAAGATGGTGTTGCACTGGTAGCTCTTGAGATCGACCCCCTTGAGGCGGTTGAACTCCCGCTCGCCACGCATCGCCATGGTGAACTCTTCGGCCGACATCCGAAGGATGATCAGGTTGTCGACGCCGTTGGCGGCGATGTTGAACTGGGCGGAGTCGACGCTCGGCTTGGCGATCTCGGTGGCCAGCACCTTGCGGAAGTTCTGCGCCAGCGCGATGGAGAAGTTGCCGTTGCCGCAATAGAGCTCCAGCAGGTCCCCTTCGCTCCCCTTGGTCACATCCAGCGCCCAGGCCAGCATTTGTTCGTTGATGGCGGCGTTGGGCTGGGTGAAGCTGTTCTCCACCTGTTTGTAGGTGAGCTGGCGACCCGCCACGTTGAGCTGTTCGATGACGAAGTCATCCCCCAGACAGATCTTCTGCTTGTGGGCGCGGCCAATCAGTTGCAGCTCGAACCCCTTGGCGCGCAGATCGGCCTGCAGCGCTTCGGCGGCCTGTTGCCACTCTGCTTCCAGCTTGCGGTGATAGAGCAGGCTGACGATGATCTGGCCGGACTGGGTGGAGAGGTAGTCGATCTGGAACAGCTTGCGGCGCAGCACCGGGTGTGGGCGCAGCCCCTCCAGCAGCAGCGGCATCAACTGGTTGATGAGGCGGCTGGCGGTAGGGAAGTGGTCTATCTTGATGATCTCTTTGGTCGCCGGGGCATACATGCAGTGGAAGAGGTCATCCCCTTCGTGCCAGATGCGAAATTCGGCGCGCATCCGGTAGTACTCCGCCGGTGAGCTGTGCACTTCCAGCGCCGGGAGGGTGAAGCCGGCAAACAGCTCGGTGAGGCGAGCGCGCTTTTCGTCGAGTTGGGCCTGATAGTCGGCCGCGGTTCTAGGCGCCGGAGCGTTCGCGGAAGGCTGTTGGGACTGGGTCATAAATACCTCACATGCACACCGGCCGGGCCGGGTCGAAATCGGGGGAAGGCAACAGGCCACCCAAAGGGGCCCGATTTTAAAAGCCAGCGGCAGATTGTCCAGCATTTTGTGGTCAAGAAGTGTTCAGTCAGGCCGATAGCTGATCTACAGGCATGGTGGGAGGACACATTATGCAGATCGAAGGCGTGGGCGCAGCCCAACCCAAGGGAGTGGGTGTTTCTCCCAAATCGCCCCAACAGGCGGAGCAGAAACAGGTCAAGAGCGAGGAGGCTGTCTCCTTGCACAAGCCGCCCAAGTGGGCGCAGGTGCTGATCCAGCAGGCATTGCAGTTCTCGCTGGAGATCAACGGCCAGGGTTATCAGGCGCCGAAGGTGAAAGAGCCCGAAGAGATCACCCCTGAGACCCTGTTTGACTTCCAGTCGGTGGCGGACAACGTGCTGCAGTTCGTGACCGGACGGCTCGGTGCCGCGCGGGCCGATGGCAAGTCTGACGACGACCTGACCGGGATGATGGAGCAGGCCCGCAAGGGGGTCGACAATGGCTTTGACGAGGCGAAGAAGCAGCTCGGCAAGTGGGCGACTGACAATGACGATATCAAAACCGGTATCGATCAGAGCTACAAGCTGATCCAGAAAGGGCTCGAGGAGTTCGAGAAGGAGTTCTTCGGCAAGGTCTCTCCGACCGACATGGGGCAGGCCGAGATGGCCAGCCGCCAGCAGGGTTATCTGGAGATCCAGACCAAGGATGGCGACAAGGTGGTGCTGCGCTTCAACGACAGCTGGCAGACCAAGTCCCAGAGCAGCGAGAGCGGCAGCCAGTTCAGCCTCAAGTCGAGCCAGAGCTTCAGCTTCTCGCTTGAAGGGGAGCTCAGCAGCGACGAGATGGAGTCCATCGGCAAGCTGGTCAAAGGGATCGATGAGCTGGCGGGGAACTTCTTCTCCGGCAACTTCGAGGATCTGCTGGACAAGGCGGGCGAGCTGAAACTGGATGACAGCCAGCTGGCCTCCTACTCTCTCAAGCTCAAGCAGAGCGTCAAGCTGAGCCAGACCTATCAGGGGGCGCACTCCCTGCAGGATCTGATCAAGCCGTTTGCCGACTATCTGCCGAAGCTGGATCAGGTGCAGAAACAGGCGGATAGCCTGCTGCCACCATCCCAGCAACAGGCGCTGACCCCGGCCGTGTTGGCGGCGAGAGGGGAAGGGGAACCTGCACAGGTCGATCGCTTCACCAGCTTCAACCAGCGGATGCTGGAGGCGCTACGGATGATCAACCAGTTCCAGCCGTCTACCGAGCCCACCAGTAAGAACGCCTGAACCACAGCGCGTTACGCAAGTAATGACCTGCCGTTTGCCAGCCCTTCCCGGGGCTGGCAAACTGGCCTTTTCTCCAATCCGGTTGCCCCATGAACCCCAAGAAGCCAAGAGACAAGCGCGAGCTCTGCTACCCCTTTATCTTCGAAACCTCGCTCAAATGTGATTTTGAAATCGCCACCGACGAGCTCTGCTGTCAGGTCGGGGCCGTGCTGTCACACCTTGCGCCGGATGCCGATACCGAGCCCATGCTGGCGGATCTCGCGGCGTTGCAGCGACTTATCTACAACCTAAACGGCTCGGTACGCGGCAAGCTGGGGATCTTCGATGCAGACCTTGAGTGGCTCAAGGCCCGTTACGACCACTACAACGAGGCGAGTCGCGGCAGCGTCACCGGTTTCGTGCTGCCGCAGGGGCCGCAGCCCATTCCCACCCTCCATCTGTGCCGCTGTGGCAGCAAGAAGGTGGTGCGGCTGCTGGTCCGGTTGGAAGAGAGCGGGGTGGCCTTCGATCCCATTCTCTATCGCTTCGCCAACCTGCTGGCCAACTTCTTCTTCGTGCTCACCGTCTACCTCAAGCAGCGCTGGCAGGTGCCGGAAGTGCCCTACGTCAGCATCAATTACTGATGGCGGCAGGCAAAGATCCAAACGTCATGGTGGATTGAATGGAATAAAAAACCGGAGCCTTGGGCTCCGGTTTTGTTTTTCAGCATGTCAGTTGCCCACTCAGCTGGAGATCAGCACCCGGGCCGAGTTGGCGGGGATGGTGAGCTGCACCTCGCCCTGCACCACTTCGAACTTCTCGCCGTTGAAGGCGTCGGTGAAGCGGCTGGCGGGGCTGGCGGTCTGCCACAGAGGCAGGCTGATGGTGCGCGGCTCGCTCGGATGGCGGTTGCAGGCCACCACCACCTGATCGCTTTGCAGGGTACGGGCGAACACATAGCTGTGGGGCCCGGCGTAGAGGGTCTGGATATCGCCACGGCGCAGGGAGGGGCGCTGGCGGCGGATCTGGATCAGCCGGCGATAGTGGTCGTGCAGCACGTGATCCCAGTCTGTGGTATCCCACGGGAAGCAGCGGCGGCAGTCCGGGTCGTTGCCGCCGGAGAGTCCCACTTCATCGCCGTAGTAGATAGACGGCACACCGATATAGGTGAGCAGCAGGGTGGCGGCCAGCTGCATCCGCTGTTTGTCCTCGCCCAGCAGATGGAGGAAACGGGCGGTATCGTGGCTGTCCAGCAGGTTGAACTGGGCCAGCTGGTTCTTGAACGGGATATGGGCCCGCGCCAGCTTGAGCCAGCGATCCAGCTCTTCGGCGCTGATCTTGATGGGGTGGTAGGCGATATCCTTGCCAGCCAGGAAGGCGCGGATCGGGTGGGCGAAGCCGTAGTAGTTCATGGCGCCATCCTCCTGATCCCCTTGCAGCCACTGGCTCGCTTCGAAGAAGTGTTCGCCGAGCACATAGGCGTCCGGGTTCTCCTGCTTCACCGCGCCGCGAATGGCGCGCACATGGCTGCGGTTGCCCTCGGCGGTGCCGCGCTCCCCCAGCATGTGGATGACGTCGAAGCGCCAGCCATCGATCTGGTAGGGTGCGCGCATCCAGTAACGGAGGATGGCGTCGTCGGCCCGATAGACGGCGTCTTGCACCTTCTCGCAGGAGAAGTCGAGCTTGGGCAGGCTGCGAATGCCCTTCCAGCTGACATAATCCCCTTCTTTGTCAAAGGTGTAGAAGCTGCGCCACGGGGAGTCCGGGTTGCTCTGGGCTCCCAGTGGCGGGCAGAACCAGGGGTGCTCGGTAGAGGTGTGGTTGACCACTGCATCGAGGATGATCTTCATGCCGCGCTGGTGCAGGTTGCGGGTCAGCTCGGCGAACTGCTCGTTGCTGCCGAGGTGGGCATCCACCTTGAAGTAGTCCTGAGTGTCGTACTTGTGGTTGCTCGGCGAATCGAAGATGGGGTTGAGGTAGAGCGCCGTCACCCCGAGAGATTGCAGGTAGTGGAGCTTGGCATCGATCCCCGCCAGATCGCCACCGTAAAATTCGCAGGCGCCGTGGCCCTCTTCGTGGCGACTGACCGGCTCGCCCCACGCCTTGCTGATCACCGCTTTGCCGCGATATTCGTACTCGTGATGCTTGACGCTCAGCGACGGATCGCCGTTGCAGAAACGGTCGGGGAAGATCTGGTAGAACACCTGATCCTGCACCCAGGCCGGTGGCTGGTGCAGGCTGTTGAAGCGAAAATGCTGTTCCCGTGGCGGCATGGACGCGCTGACGCCCGCACCGTGCAGCCACCACTGCTCCTCGTCGGTGAGGCACTTGAAGCTGTAGAGGTGGATATCCTGTCCCTTGATGAGCGGCAGGGTCGCCTGCCACACCTGCAGCCGATCGCGGGTGGAGACCGCTGTCATCGGGATCAGGTACTCCTCGTTATCCGGCTCGTGGCGCAGCCACACCTCGCGGATCGGCGCATCCAGCTCGCTAAAGAGGGTCAATTGCAGTGCGTCGGCGCTCTCTTTGAACCAGGGCGCCACCTGGGGATGAAACAGAAACGGATGGGTCATGATGCTTATTGAGTCAGAAGATCGGCGAGGGCATTACCCTGTTCATGCAGTGTTTCGAGCTGGCCTGCCAGCGACTTGGGATCCAGTCCCAACTGGTCGGCGAGCGGTTTGGGGAAGCGGGCGATGATGGCCTGGGCAGGCACGCCCGCGTTCCAGGCGAAGGAGATAAACACGGCGAGGCGGATCAGCACCGCCTCCTTGCTGACCGGATCGTGGGAGAGCGGGTCAAGCTGCTGGGAGATGGCATCGACGAAGGCCTCAGAGAGGTTCCAGCGCCGCGCCAGCTCGGCACCGAGCTGGGCATAGTCGTAGCCCAGCATCTCCCGCTGGGCCTCGACCCGGCTGCTGCCGTTCTGGATCGCCATGTTGATGAGCTCGGCCTCCTCCGGCAAGGTGCTCTGGATAAGCAGTTCGCCGATGTTGTGGATCAACGCGCAGGTGAAGGCGGTCTCGGGATCCATCACCTTGGCCTCCTGGGCCAGGGTTCGGGCTATGGTGGCGACCTGGAAGGTCTCGGTCCAGAACTTGTTCTTGTCGAAGCTGGGCGGGGCCTTGAAGGTGCCGATGATGCCGGAGGCGACCACCACGGAGCGCAGCCGGTTGAAGCCGAGCCGGATCACCGCCTGTTCGATGGAGGTCACTTCGTTGCCCCGGCGCAGGGCGGCCGAGTTGGCCATCCGCAGCACCTTGACGCTGATCACCTGATCCATGGCGATCTTGGCCGCAATCTCGTCGATGCGGGCATTCTCGTCGTTGAAGCTCTGCATCAACTCGTGCAGCAGCTTGGGAATAGTGGGGAGTTGTTTGATCTTGTCAAACAGGCGATCCATCGACATGGCTGAGGCAGCCTCCGTTGCGAACTCTGCCTCATATTGTGCCACAGCCGGACAACATGTTCCTGTTTGTGATGCGGCTTTGTGAGCGCTAGAACACCCAGTCGCGCAAGGTGTATTCCAAACGGTGCTGTTTGCCCTGCAGGATCAGGTTCTGGCTGGTGCCGCTCAGGGTCGCACCCTCGGTCAGGGTGGTCAGTACGGCCTGTTCTATGGTGTCGAGCGGCGGCATGCAGGCCATTTCGGTGCTGCCCAGACTGGTGACCCACAGTTTGTCATCTTCCAGATGGCCCTGACCGAAGTAGCGGTTGCAACCGGCGATGCCGTTGACGGTGAAGTGCTCGCCGATCTCGAAATCGGGGGGATTGTCGCGGGGGGCCTCGATCGGTTCGCCATCCAGTTTGCTCAGTACCCAGTGGTGGTGTTGCAGATCTTGCTGAACAAAAGCGGTCGAGCTGCAGCCAGCGAGCAGTAACAGGGGGATCAGCAAAAAGGGCAATCTGGGCATGAGGGGGCTCCGGTTGGGGGAGCGTCAAGAATACCCTTTTTGGGCTGTCGGGAGCAGGGCGGGAGAGGGGACGACCGACCGCTTCTGTCGCCCCTTGTCCCGCACGACTGTCGCTTAATGGCAACACCCGGGTGATGTTGCCATCGATTAACGCGGCCTCAGGGCTCAGTTGGCGAACAGCCGCTCGGCATAACGGGCAAGACCCGCGGCCACCGAGCCGAAGTCATCGCCACCCTCGAGCGGGATGGACGGGAGCTTCTGGCGGATAAAGCTGGCGATCAGCGGCGAGCGGGCGCTACCGCCGGTGACGAAGATGCGATCCGGCTGCACACCGGCAGCGGCAATCGCTTCGTCCATCAGCTCGCCAATTTTTTCCAGCAGCAGGGCCGAGGCGTTGGCCAGCTGTTCGCGGGTCAGCTCCGCTTCCAGCCCTTTTTCCAGCTCGGCCAGCGACTGGCGATTGAGTTCCTGCTCCGATAGGGCGATCTTGCCCTGCTCGGCGCGCCACACCAGCTGGTGGCTCAGCTTGTGGGCCCGCAGGCTGGCCAGACGCCCCAACTTGCTGCCGGGTTGGCTGTCGAGCTGCAGATCCTGCAGCTGGCGGGCGGTGTCGAGGCTGTAGAAGCGGCTCTGGGCGCTGACGTCGTTGATGGCAGCCGCATCCCAGAACAGCGGGTGGGGCAGCGGCTTGCCGGTCTTGAGGGTCTCGTGCATGCCGAGCAGCGGCATCATCCCCTCCACCGTCAGGCGGATGTCGAAGTCGTTGCCACCGATCCGCTGGCCGCTGTGGCCGAGCAGATCGCCGCTGCGATCCAGCTGATCGCGGTAGCTGGGACCCATCCGCAGCATGGAGCAGTCGGTGGTACCGCCGCCGATATCCACCACCAGTACCACGGCGTCTTCGGTGAGGCGCGCCTCGAATTCAAACCCGGCGGCCACCGGTTCATAGAGGAACTCCACCTGCTCGAAACCGGCCAGACGGGCCGCCTCGGTCAGGATGGCGATAGCTTGCTGGTTGCTCTCTTCCCCCGCCAGACCCTGGAAGTTGACCGGTCGACCGATCACCGCCTGGCGGATCGGGGCACCGAGCTGCTGCTCCGCCTGCTGGCGGACATGGAGCATCATGGCGCAGACGATATCTTCAAACAGGGCGATCTGGGGAGCCTTGAGGCCATAGGCACCGAGGAAGGATTTCGGTGACTTGATGTAGTAGCCGTCGTCCGGCTCTTCCAGATAGCGCTCCAGTGCAGCGCCGCCAAAGCTCAGCTCGTCGATCAGTCCCTCTTCGCGCATCTGGCGGCGAACCATCTGGGCGCGGGTGACCACGGGGCCACGCAGCTTGAGGTACTCCGCCTGCTGGGCGGGGGCCAGCCCTTCGGCCAGCAGACCGGCGATAGCATCCCGGTGGGGGGCATGCAGGGTGGAGGGGAGATAGCGGGATGCACCAAGATTCAGCAGCCTGGGGCTACCTTGTTCCATCACGGCCACGGCACAGTTGGAGGTGCCGTAATCAAATCCGATAAACATGGGCGCCAGACTCCTGAATAAAAAAGGGGGGCTAGCCTACCCGAAGGCGCCGGGTCTCACAACCCGGCGCGTGACGAAGAGAGGGCGAGCCCTTATTCCACTTCGTTGTCGCAGCGGCCCTGGCTCTCGATGGCGCGGATATTGCCGAGGGTGGTATCGGCGATGGCGTGCAGTGCCTCGCGGGTCAGGAACGCCTGATGGCCGGTGAACAGCACGTTGTGGCAGGCAGACAGGCGGCGGAACACGTCATCGGTGATCACCTCGTTGGACTTGTCGGAGAAGAAGAGATCCTCTTCCTCTTCGTAGACATCCAGCCCCAGTGCGCCGATACGGGAGGTCTTGAGTGCCTCGATGGCGGCGTTGGAGTCGAGCAGGCCGCCACGACTGGTGTTGATGATCATCACCCCGTCCTTCATCTTGGCAAATGCCTCCTTGTTCAACAGGTGGTAGTTCTCTTTGAACAGCGGGCAGTGCAGGCTGATGATGTCGGATTGGCGGAACAGAGTATCGAGATCCACGTACTCGGCTCCCAGCTCGATAGCTGCCGGATTCTGGTAAGGATCGTTGACCAGCAGGCGAACCCCGAACCCCTTGAGGATGCGCAGGGCGGCCAGACCGATCTTGCCGGTGCCGATGACGCCAACGGTCTTGCCATGCATGTTGAAGCCGACCAGCCCTTCCAGCGAGAAGTTGGCGTCGCGGGTGCGCTGATAAGCCTTATGGATGCGGCGGTTGAGGCACATCATCATGCCGACGGCGTGTTCTGCAGTCGCCTCGGGGGAGTAGGCGGGCACCCGCACCACTTTCAGCCCCAGCTCTTTGGCGGCGGCCAGATCCACGTTGTTGTAACCGGCGCAGCGCAGGGCAATCACCTGGGTACCGTTGGCGGCCAATTCGGTCAATACCTCGCGGTCAGCATCGTCATTGACGAACAGACACACCACAGGGAAGCCGTGAGCCAGTCGGGCCGTTTTGGCCTCCAGCCGCACATCGAAAAACTCCAGGTCGAAGCCGTACTGGCTGTTGGCCTGGTTGAAATGCTCTTTGTCATAGCTCTTGGTACTGAATACGGCGACTTTCATGGTATTTGCTCCGCAGCGTGTGTGTCGTCAAATTACAACAAAATGGGTCAGCTATCACCGGACAAACCGGCTGGTTATTGTCCCCACGGCATAATGGGAACGGCGCTGACTGCACTCTTGTACGAACCATCCACCAGTTTGGTGCTGTAGGTCAGGTAAACCAGTGCATTGCGTTTCTTGTCGTAAAAACGCACCACTTTCTGCTCCTTGAACACCAGCGAGGTGCTGACATCGAACACCTCTTCCCCCGCTTTCAGCTTTTCGGGCAGGGCGATGGGGCCGATCTGGTGGCACGACAGGGAGGCGTGGGAGGGATCTTCCGCCAGTCCCAGCCCGCCTTTTACACCACCGGTCTTTGGGCGCGCCAGATAGCAGGCGACGCCGTCGATGCGCGGGTCGTCGAACGCCTCCACCAGGATCTTGTGGTTGGGGCCAAACAGCTTGAAGGCGGTGCTCACTTCACCGACGGTATCAGCCTTGTCGGCCAGCGCCGGGCCGGCAAACAGGGCCCCCAGTAGCAGGGGCAGGGCGCGGCGCAGGGCGTTATGTCGCGTGTGGTTATGTGTCATGGTCTCTCCTGTTGGCCCGGCATTCCTCAATAGGGAATGCCCAGGCGACGATAGAGGCTGGCAAGCACCCAGGCGGGGCCTATCAGCAGAAATTGCAGGTCGGCGAGGAAGGAGGGGCGCTTGCCCTCGATCTTGTGGCCGACAAACTGGGCTATCCAGAGCAGCACGAACGCTGCCACCGAGGGCCACAGCAGCGGCCCCTGCCACTGGTGGCAGAAGGCCAGCCCGAGCGCGGTCAGTCCGGCCATCCCCGCGAACAGCGAAAACGACAGCTGCAAATAGAACAGCAGCACCGGAATGGCTGCCACTGCCGCCCAGTTGAGGGGCTCTGGCAAGGGCCCGTGTGGCAGACACCAGAGCAGCGCCAGCGAGCAGAGATAGATGCCCGGCACCGCCAGTTTGTGGATGGCGACGTTTGTCGGATGGCGATGGCTCTGGCCGTACTGCGCAAACCACTCCTGGATTCCCTTCATAGCACCTCCCTGGCGCACTGTGTTCTCGCTGCCTGACCTTCGTGGTCAGGCGCTCGCGATGCTTATCCCTGCGGTGGATACTCCCAATATTGGGCCGGAATGGATTTTAGCAACGGGGTCATATCCGGATTGGGCAGGGCGATGGTGACCCGCTGATCGAGGTTGGCGCTGGCGAGCGCTTCGCGGATCTTGGGGTTGTCATTGAAGAACTTCATAAAGCTGCCATCGGCATAGGCCCGCTCCAGCCCGGTCTGAATCGCCTTGGCCAGCTTGGGGTATTCGGGGCTGACGAAGAAGAACTGGGCGAAGGGGTAGCGGATCAGCAGATGCTGCTCGATAGCGAGGTTGGGATACTGCGCCACCAGCTCGCTGCGCTCGGCGAAGATCTCCACCAGGGCGCGAGGGAAGAAGTCGATCTTGTCGCCGTCGTTGATAAGGCGAAACAGGCTGCTGTATCGGCCGGAGAAGGTCGGGATGCCCGCATTTTCCAGAATTTTGTTATCGGCCCAACCGACCCCTTGCGCCGCCTTCAGCTGTTTGAGGTCGGCCAGGGTATTGATCTGGTTGAACTTCTCCTGAGCATCCGCGTGGATGAAGGACAGCCGCAATCCTTCCAGCCCGCGAAACAGCGGAATGGGGACGGCAATCAGGGAGGATTCGAGTACGCTGGATGTGCCCATCCAGAAGACGTTGATGGTCTTGCCCTTGCTCAGCTGCTGCTGGAGGGTGAACTGGTTGAGGTCGAGTTCGACAGGCTGGATGCGAAAGGGTTGCCCGGAGCGGGTCAGGGCCAGTTCCAGCAGCTTGTACTGGTACTCCTGGTCAAGATTGTTGACGGGACGGCTGGGGACCTTGACCGTCAGAACCTGTGCTTGTGCCAGCAGTGGCAGGCACAAACACAGCTTGATGAGCCATTTCACTCTCTGTTCTCCTGTAGATTCCGGAAGGTGTCCGGAGTCTAACAGAACTTGTCACCATCTTGCTGCGAGGCGTTGTGCAAGGTTTGAGCGCGGGGCCCTGTCTTGCTGGCGTCTGTTGCACCAGAATGGTGACGGTTCTTCGAAGAATCAGGCGACGCGACGGAACACGTGGGTATCGTTAAATTCCTTGGTGCTCTGGCATTCGACGCAGAAACGGGATTCCGGACGGGCATGCAGCCGCTTGAGGGAGATCTCGTCACCGCAAGATTCGCAGTAACCAAAATCCCCTTCGCTGATGCGCTTCAATGCGCCCCGCAGCTTGCGCAGGTGCAGCTTGTCGTGCTCGATGCGGTTCAGCTCCAGACGGCGGGCTTCCTCGATACTGGCACGGTCAATTTCATCAGCCATCTCGTTGGTGTCGGTGGCGATGGCCTGGCTGGCCTGGGAGTTCAGGCGCTCTTCGAGCTCGACGATCTGTCGCTCGATCTGCCCCTTGTAAAAGGCCAGTTGGTCTTCAGTCATGAAATCACACATACGATTAACTACCAGTCAGTTTACTAACCCAATTATCCCTGTTTATGGGGGCTGTCTGCCTACAGACCAAGCCCTTGTATCCCGATTTGCACCTGTTTCATGCAAGAGAGTGCAAATCAGGGCGGGCCTTGTACCAAAAAAATGCAGCCAAGCAAAGCAAATAGGATAAGGATTGTGCGCCCTTGCAAAAAAATGGTCCGTTCCTGCGGGGGATTGGTCGGGATCTGGCGTCCGCTTCACCCTCTGTTGGCATCGCCTTTGCAACGATGAGAAGGGTGGGCTTCGTACGGATTTGAGTGTTTAGTATTTGGTGCCGCCTTGGTCATTATATGCGCCGTTATTTATAGTTTTTTAAACACGCCCGCTTGACATTGCCCTTGATGGCGGGCTTTTATGGTTATGTTGATTACAATTTTATAACAAGGGTGTTCCATATATTAGACACCCTTGCCAATGGCAACCGTAAAGTCGGGGTTTAACATGGACAGTATCAAAGGCTGGATGGAGAGCAATCGCATCACGGAAGTGGAGTGCCTGTTCCCGGATTTCACCGGCAACGCCCGGGGCAAGATCATCCCAGCCAACAAGTTTTTGCGCGAAGGGGGCATGCGTCTGCCCGAGGTGATTTTCACCCAGACGGTAACCGGCGAATATCCGGATGACGACAGCATGATCGACCCGCTGGAGCGGGACATGCAGCTCTATCCCGACCCCAACACTATCCGTTTTGTCCCCTGGGCGCTGGAGCCCACTGCCCAGGTGATCCACGACTGTTTCGACGTCAACGGCAAGCTGATCGACATCGCGCCGCGCTCCGTGCTGCGTCGGGTTCTGTCATTTTACGAGAAGCAGGGCTGGAAGCCGGTGGTGGCGCCCGAGCTGGAATTCTATCTGGTCACCCGCAACGAAGACCCCGACTATCCGCTGGTGCCGCCGGTCGGTCGCAACGGCCGCCCTGAGACCGCCCGCCAGTCGTTCAGTATCGATGCAGTCAACGAGTTCGACCCCATCTTTGAAGACATGTATGACTACTGTGAGGCGCAGGAGCTGGAGGTGGACACCCTGATCCACGAGTCGGGCGCCGCCCAGATGGAGATCAACTTCCTGCATGGTGATGCCATCGATCTGGCGGATCAGGTGTTCCTGTTCAAGCGCACCATGCGTGAGGCCGCTCACCGCCACGGTATCTATGCCACCTTTATGGCCAAGCCGATGAGCGACGAACCGGGGTCGGCCATGCACATCCACCAGAGTCTGGAAGATGTGAACGGCCACAACCTGTTCGGTACCCCGAATGGCGGCAACAGCGAACAGTTCATGCACTTCATCGCCGGTCTGCAGAAATACACCCCGGCGGTGACCGCCCTGCTGGCACCCAACGTCAACTCCTATCGCCGCCTCACCTTCGGCGAGAGTGCGCCACGCAACGTCCAGTGGGGTGTCGAGAACCGCACCTGTGGTCTGCGGGTCCCATTCTCCGACCCGAGTGCCCGCAGGGTGGAGAACCGTTTCGCCGGTGCCGATGCCAATCCCTATCTGGCGCTGGCTGCCACTCTGGCCTGTGGCTATCTCGGCATGATGGAGAAGCTGGAGCCGCTGCCGGAGATGAAGTCGAGCGCCTATGACCTGCCCTACAGCCTGCCCCGCTCGCTGGAGGAGGCACTCAGCCATCTCGAACAGTGCGAGCCCATCAAGGAGATGCTGGGCGAGCGCTTCACCCGCGCCTTCGTCGCGGTCAAACGCAAAGAGTACGAGACCTACTTCGGGGTGATCAGTCGCTGGGAGCGTGAGTTCCTGCTGCTGAACGTCTGACCCGGATGCGTGCCAGCCACGCATCGTCCGACCCGGGGAGGCTGGCTGCCTCCCCAGCCTGTACAACCGGTGAGACGGGATGGGGATGCCCTGCCCGCGACCGCTTGCTGGTGCAAGGGGTGGTCGCCGTCCCGGTTGAAGGGGACGACCATTTTTCGCTTTAGTAGAAGAAACCGGGGAGCAAGCCTTGCCGCAGACCGCCCGAGAGTGGCTGTGAGCATGTCGGACATTCCCCACTAATTGATAAAAATCATGCCAAATCGAAGGAACCGAGGAGCAACAAATGCAGCAGACTACCCGTGAGTGGCAGCAACTGGATGCCAGCCACCACCTGCACCCCTTTAGCGACTTTCAGGCCCTGAACAAGAAGGGCAGTCGTATCATCACCAAGGCCAGCGGCGTCTATCTGGAAGACTCCGAGGGCAAGCGCATCCTTGATGGCATGGCGGGCTTGTGGTGCGTCAATATGGGCTATGGCCGTCAGGAGCTGGTGGATGCCGCCACCCGCCAGATGCAGCAGTTGCCCTACTACAACCTCTTCTTCCAGACCGCTCACCCGCCGGTGATCGAGCTGGCTACCCTGCTGGCCGAGGTGACGCCAGCCCATCTCAACCACGTCTTCTTCACCGGCTCCGGCTCCGAGTGCAACGATACCGTGTTGCGGATGGTGCGCCACTACTGGGCCAGCAAGGGTCAGCCCGACAAACAGGTGATCATCAGTCGCCATAACGCCTATCACGGCTCCACCGTGGCGGGGGCGAGTCTGGGTGGCATGAAGGGGATGCATGCCCAGGGTGGTCTGCCCATTCCCGGTATAGTCCATATCGATCAGCCCTACCACTTCGGTGAGGGGCAGGGGATGAGTGCCCACGAGTTCGGGCTGGAGCGGGCCCGCCAGCTGGAGCAGAAGATTCTGGAGCTGGGGGTGGACAAGGTGGCGGCCTTTATCGGCGAGCCGATCCAGGGGGCGGGCGGTGTCATCATTCCGCCTGACAGCTACTGGCCGGAGATCCAGCGTATCTGCGATCAATACGGCATCCTGCTGATCGCCGACGAGGTGATCTGCGGCTTTGGTCGCACCGGCCACTGGTTTGCCAGCGAAGGGTTTGGCATCAAGCCGGACCTGATGTGTCTGGCCAAGGGGATCACCTCCGGTTATCTGCCGCTCGGCGCAGTGATGGTGAGCGACCGGGTTGCCAAGGGGCTGGTGGAGGAGGGGGGCGAGTTCAACCACGGCTTCACCTGCTCGGGCCATCCGGTCTCTTGCGCCGTGGCGGTGGCCAATATCCAGCTTATGCAGAAAGAGAGCATAGTTAAGCGAGTGCATGATAACATCGGCCCCTATTTGCAGCGCCGCTGGGCGGAGCTGGCCGATCATCCGCTGGTGGGAGAAACCCGAGGCAAAGGATTGGTCGCCGCGCTGGAAATCGTTGAGGACAAGCAGACCAACCGGCGTTTCCCGGCTCAGGCAAATGCGGGGATGACTTGCCGGGAGTTCTGCTTTAACAATGGCTTGGTGATGAGGGCGGTAGGCGATACCATGATCATATCGCCCCCCTTGGTCATCACCGAGGAACAGGTTGATGAATTGGTCGATCTGGCCAGGCGCAGTCTGGATCTGACAGCCGCAAAGCTGAAAGGTTGAGGTGGGTCGGGCAGGTTGGCATGCGCATACAATTTGCTTAGGAGACAAGGATGATGTCTTTCAAAACAGGAGTGATCGCTGCCTCTGTGGCTCTGGTCATGGCAAGTGCCGGAGCAATGGCTGAAGAGAAGGTGCTGCACGTCTACAACTGGAGCGACTACATAGCGCCGGATACTCTGGATAACTTCCAGAAGGAGACGGGGATCAAGGTGGTCTATGACGTGTTCGACAGTAACGAGGTACTGGAAGCCAAGTTGCTGGCGGGTAGCTCGGGCTACGACATCGTGGTGCCATCCAACCCCTTCCTGGCCAAGCAGATCAAGGCGGGCGTGTTCCAGAAACTGGACAAGTCCAAGCTCTCCAACTGGCAAAACATGGATGTCGACCTGCTCAAGGCGCTCGAGCCGAGCGATCCGGGCAACCAGTACTCCATCCCCTATCTGTGGGGCACCATCGGCTATGCCTACAACGCCGAGAAGGTGAAAGCCGTACTGGGGGCCGATGCCCCGGTCAACTCCTGGGATCTGGTGTTCAAGCCGGAGAACATGGCCAAGTTGAAAGAGTGTGGCGTCTCCTTCCTCGATTCACCGACCGAAATGCTGCCGGCTGCCCTGCAATATCTGGGCTTCAAACCGGATAGCCAGAAACCGGCCGAGCTGAAGAAGGCTGAGGAGCTGTTCCTCTCCATCCGTCCCTATACCGCCTATTTCCACTCCTCCAAGTACATCTCGGATCTGGCCAACGGCAACCTTTGCGTAGCGGTCGGTTACTCCGGTGACTTGCAGCAGTCCAAGGCGCGGGCAGTCGAGGCCAAGAATGGCGTCGCGCTCACCTACACCATTCCGAAAGAGGGGGCAGGCAGCTTCTTTGACATGATCGCCATTCCGGCGGATGCCAAGAACGTCGAGGCGGCCCACACCTTCATCAACTACCTGATGAAGCCCGAGGTGATCGCCAATATCACCAACGTGGTGCAGTTCCCGAACGGCAACAAGGCAGCGACCCCGCTGGTGGATGAGGCGATCCGCACCGATCCGGGTATCTACCCCGATGCGGCTACCCTGCAGAAGATCTACACCTTCCCGGATCTGCCGGCCAAGGTGCAGCGTCTGATGACCCGCAGCTGGACCAAGATCAAGTCCGGCAAGTAAGTAACGAATGCCCCTCCCGGTCCGCAGTTCGGCCGGGAGGGTAGTGATGCCATCTTTCGGGATGGGCCGCGCGAGAGGATGCGCAGACGGTCAACCACTAAACACAGGAGAACTGACACCGTGCATACAACCAGATTGGCAACCATTGCCCTGACCATGGGATTGGCGAATGTGGCCCAGGCTGCCCCTGTGCTGCACTTCTACAACTGGTCTGACTATATCGGCGAGACCACCCTCAGCGATTTCCAGCAGGCGACCGGGATCAAGACCGTCTATGACGTGTTTGACTCCAACGAGACCCTGGAAGGCAAGTTGCTGACGGGGCGGACCGGTTACGATCTGGTGGTGCCCTCCAATAATTTCCTGGCCAAGCAGATCAAGGCGGGAGCCTTCCAGAAACTGGATAAATCCCTGCTGCCCAATCTGGCCAACCTGGATCCCGTGCTGCTCAAGCAGCTCGACAAGGTGGATCCGGGTCATCAGTACGCGGTGCCCTATCTGTGGGGGACCAACGGCATCGGCTACAACGTCGACAAAATCAAGGTGGTGCTGGGGGTCGACAAGATTGACTCTTGGGCCACCATCTTCGAACCGGAAAACATGGCGAAACTCTCTCGCTGCGGTGTCGCCTTCCTCGACTCTGCCGACGAGATGATCCCTGCTGCCCTCAATTACCTCGGACTCGATCCCAACAGTCATGCGACGGGGGATATCAAGCAGGCCGAGGCGCTGCTGCTCAAGGTGCGGCCCTATGTGGCCTACTTCCACTCCTCCAAATACATCGGCGATCTCGCCAATGGCGACATCTGCGTGGCGGCCGGTTTTTCCGGCGACATCCTGCAAGCCGCTGCCCGCGCCGATGAAGCTGGCAAGGGGGTGAAAATTGCCTACAGCATTCCGAAAGAGGGGGGCAATCTCTGGTTCGACATGATGGCGATCCCGTCCGATGCCACCAATGTCAAAGAGGCGCACGCCCTCATCAACTACGTCCTGCAGCCCGAAGTGATCGCCAAGGTCAGCGACTATGTGGGCTACGCGAATCCCAACTCAAGGGCGGGCGAGTTTATGGATGAGGCGGTGCGCAACAATGGGGAGGTTTATCCCCCTCAGGCCGTGCTGGAGCGACTCTATGTGCAGGAAGCACATCCCCGCTCGGTACAGCGTCTAATCACCCGGAGTTGGACCAAGATCAAGTCCGGTACCTAACCTTGGTGCCCGTTCGGGGGCGCCAAATCGCTTTTATGGATCGGCCGCAAGGCCGGTATCACGTTGGGGAGTTTGGTAATGGCGATAGCCTCCAGTGCCTACAAGAAAGCCCTCGAGGGCAGTCAGCAGCGCAAAGAAGTGCTGGTGAAAATTGATCGGGTAAGCAAGCAGTTTGACGAAACGCTGGCGGTCGATAACGTATCTCTCAATATTCACAAGGGGGAGATTTTCGCCCTGCTCGGCGGGTCCGGTTCCGGCAAATCGACCCTGCTGCGGATGCTGGCTGGTTTCGAGCGCCCGACCGAGGGGCGGCTGTTCCTCGACGGGGTCGACATCACCGACATGCCCCCCTATGAACGCCCTATCAACATGATGTTCCAGTCCTACGCCCTGTTCCCCCATATGACGGTGGCCCAGAACATCGCCTTTGGCCTCAAGCAGGATGGCCTGCCCAAGGCCGAGATTGATGCCCGCGTGGAGGAGATGCTCAAGCTGGTGCAGATGACCCAGTATGCCCGCCGCAAACCGCATCAGCTCTCCGGTGGCCAGCGCCAGCGGGTGGCGTTGGCTCGTTCCCTGGCCAAGCGTCCCAAACTGTTGCTGCTGGATGAACCCATGGGGGCGCTCGACAAGAAGCTGCGTTCCAAGATGCAGCTGGAGCTGGTTGAGATCATCGAGCGGGTCGGGGTTACCTGCGTCATGGTGACCCACGATCAGGAAGAGGCCATGACCATGGCGGAGCGGATCGCCATCATGCACCTCGGCTGCATCGAGCAGATCGGCAGCCCGATGGATATCTACGAGACTCCGGCCAGTCGGCTGGTGTGCGAGTTCATCGGCAACGTCAACCTGTTTGACGGCCTGCTGGTGGAGGATGAGCAGGACCACGCCACCATCGCCTGCGCCGATCTGGAGCAGCCCATCTATGTGGGCCACGGCATCAGCTCCCGCGCCGAAAACAAGAAGGTGACCTACGCCCTGCGGCCGGAAAAACTGCTGATGAGTCTGCAAAAGCCGGAGGAGATCGAGCACCCGGACTTCAACTGGACCAAGGGTGAGGTCTATGACATCGCTTATCTGGGCGGTCACTCGGTTTATCACATTCAGCTGCCCTCGGGCAAAATCGTTCAGGCTTTCATCGCCAATGCCGAACGCCACGGCAAGCGGCCAACCTGGGATGACCAGGTGTTCCTCTACTGGGAAGATGACAGCGGCGTGGTGCTGCAATCATGAAGTTCTTGCAACGACTGAAGCGGGTCGGGGGGCGCCGACTGGTGATCGGCATCCCCTTCTTCTGGCTGTTCCTCTTCTTCCTGCTGCCCTTCGTCATCGTGGTGAAGATCAGTTTTGCGGAAGCGGATGTGGCGATCCCGCCCTACACCGATGTGGTGAGCTGGTCCGACAATCAGCTCACCATCCTGCTCAACATGGGCAACTACCTGCTGCTGCAGGAGGATGAGCTTTATATTGCCGCCTATCTGGGCTCCCTCAAGATGGCCTTCGTCAGCACTTTGCTCTGCCTGCTGATTGGCTATCCGATGGCCTACTCCATAGCCCGGGCCAACAAGGAGACCCAAACCGTTCTGCTGCTGCTGATTATGATGCCGACCTGGACCGCCATTCTGATCCGGGTCTACGCGTGGATGGGGATCCTCAGCAACAACGGCCTGCTCAACAGCGTCTTACTGGGGATCGGGGTGATCGACGAACCGCTGCAGATCCTCAACACCAACCTGGCGGTCTATATCGGCATCGTTTACTCCTACCTGCCCTTCATGGTGCTGCCGCTTTACGCCAATCTGGTCAAACACGATCAG
This sequence comes from Aeromonas sp. R1-1, assembly GCF_040908495.1. Lineage (NCBI taxonomy): Bacteria > Pseudomonadati > Pseudomonadota > Gammaproteobacteria > Aeromonadales > Aeromonadaceae > Aeromonas > Aeromonas sp. R1-1. The sequence goes on from NZ_JBFODV010000238.1 coordinate 30,420, forward strand.
AGCCTGCTGGAGGCCGCCTCCGACCTGGGGGCCCGCAACCTGACCCGGTTCTGGCAGATCACGGTACCGCTCTCCAAGAACGGCATCATCGCCGGCTGCATGCTGGTGTTCATTCCGGTGGTGGGGGAGTTCGTTATCCCGGAAATGCTGGGCGGCCCGGAGACCCTGATGATCGGCAAGGTGCTGTGGCAGGAGTTCTTCAACAACCGCGACTGGCCGGTAGCCTCTGCACTGGCGGTGGTGATGCTGGCGGTGCTGATCATTCCGATCATCCTCTTCAACCGTAACCAGGCCAAAGAGCTGGAGGGCAAGGCATGATGAGACGTTTCGGTTTTGCCAAGCTGATGCTCTGGCTGGGGCTGCTGTTTATCTACCTGCCCATGATCATCATGGTGATCTACTCCTTCAACGCCTCCAAGCTGGTGACGGTGTGGGGTGGCTGGTCGCTCAAGTGGTACTTCGGCCTGCTCGATAACAAGCAGCTGATCGGGTCTGTGTTCCGCTCGCTGGAGATCGCCTTCTACACCGCGATCGCCGCGGTGGCGCTGGGGACGGTGGCGGCCTTCGTGCTGACCCGAATTCCCCACTTCCGTGGTCGCACCCTGTTCGGCGGTATGGTGACGGCACCGCTGGTGATGCCCGAGGTGATTACCGGTCTGTCGCTGTTGCTGCTGTTCGTTGCCATGGCCCAGCTGGTGGGCTGGCCCGCCGAGCGGGGCATGCTGACCATCTGGATCGCCCACACCACCTTCTGTACCGCCTACGTGGCGATCGTGGTGTCGTCGCGGTTGCGGGAGCTGGATCTCTCTATCGAGGAGGCGGCGATGGATCTTGGCGCCAAGCCGTGGAAGGTGTTCTTCCTGATCACCATCCCGATGATCGCCCCCTCGCTGGCCGCAGGCGGCATGATGTCGTTCGCCCTGTCGCTGGATGATCTGGTGCTGGCGAGCTTCGTCTCCGGCCCGGGCTCCACCACCTTGCCGATGGAGGTCTTCTCGGCGGTGCGGCTCGGGGTGAAACCCGAGATCAACGCAGTGGCCAGCCTGATCCTGTTGTCGGTATCGCTCTTTACCTTCGGCAGCTGGTATCTGATGGCCAGGGCGGAGAAGCGCCGTCGCGCCGAGATCGCCATGACCACCCAGATGCAGGCCGTGGTCTGACGGCATGATAAGATCCGCCTACTCTCGTCAATCTGGAGGATGAGTATGCGGATCTCCCTTTTTAGCGGTCGTGGCACCGAGCTGGTGCCCGGCCTCACTAGCGCTATTCACAAGCAACCGATCTCTGCGCCAGTTCGCTGTACCTTTGCCGGTCTGGAAGGGGATGAGCAGTGTGACCTGCGCCACCACGGTGGCCCGGATCGGGCGCTCCACTACTATCCTGCCGATCACTATCTCTGGTGGCAGACCTGGCAAACCGCGCTGGGCTTGTCTGCGCCACGTACACCCTGGCAACCTGCCGCCTTTGGCGAGAACCTCTCCGGTCTCGGGCTGACCGAGGCGCAAGCCTGCATTGGCGATGTCTATCGACTCGGCGAGGCGCTGATCCAGATCAGCCAGCCGAGATCCCCCTGTTTCAAGCTCAACCAGCGCTTTGGCTATGGCCAGATGTCGCAGGTGATGCAACTGAATGGCCGTTGTGGCTGGCTGCTGCGGGTGCTGGAGGAGGGCATGATCGCGCCTGACACGGCCATGGAGCTGGTAGACAGACCCTATCCCGAACTGACGGTGAAGCGCACGGCGGATATCCTGTTCAATCAGGTGCGCAATGAAGCGGATCTGCTGATGCTGCTGGAGAATCCTGCTCTCTCCCCCAACTGGCGCCAGCATGCAGCCGACTGGCTGGAGCATGGCACAGTGGCTGACTGGCAGCGCCGTCTGCTGGGGCCGGCATCCCTGCGCCTGGCCTGACGTCCGGTTGCCGGAATGTCGCCAGCTGGCTGCAGTCCGGTAAACGGGTGAAAAGAGTGCTGAATAGTTGAGCAAATGGCACTTTTTTTCCTGCCAAACGCAAAAAAGGCTTGTGTCGGGTCTGGGCTTTCGGTAAATTCCCGTCCCGCAGACATCGGTGTGTAGCGCAGCTTGGTAGCGCACTTCGTTCGGGACGAAGGGGTCGGAGGTTCGAATCCTCTCACACCGACCAAATTTGAAAAGGCCGCTCAATAGAGCGGCCTTTTTGCATTTTCCTTCCAGTTACTCGGTTTTTCATTAGTTGCTGACCTGTTACCTGGCCAAGTGATCTGACTTGATGTATGCAGGGTCGAAGCAAGCCCACAGACATTAAAAGGGCCACCGCTCGGTGGCCCATCGGTGGAGTCTGATCCTGACTCCGGCACTCTAGATTGTGGCAATCTCGCTATGGGTCTTGTCTATGGTGCCCTCCTTGCGCGCCAGGCGCTTACTCAGATATGCCAGTGCTGATGCCGCAAAGCCTTGAAACTGTGTTGAGGCAGCAAGGCCGCGTGCTTGGGGTACTCACTAATGAAATGTTCTATTCCCTCCATCAGTTGTGCACGTAATGAAATCACGGGCTCATGCCAGGCTTGCAGGCATAAATGGCCGGGGATCAACTGCTCCTGATAATCTTCCAGCAGCTGTTCTGGCCAGGGTTCAATACCGGAATTGCGTTGCAGTAAATAGTGGGCGGCGGGTTCACGGGCATAAATGAACTGAATTTGGGCCAGATCGCGTTGGCATAGCGTTTGACTGTTGATGTGACAGGTCAAATATTTTCCCGTTTTCAGATCCAGAAAGTGACCGCGTTGCCGACAGGGAACGATGCGATACCAAGGCAGGGGTGAGGAGAGAGAATACCCCTCAAGCTCCTGTTCCAACCAGTGGCGACACTCGGGTGTCTGCACCTCGTCGAGCATGGACTCGAGCTGTGTCAACAAGGCTCTGGATGGTTTGATGGCCAGTTTCGCACTCATCGCCTGCAATCCTCCCTCTGCACACAATCCCGACTATCAGTATGGACCTTGTTCGGCCAGAGGGGGTAAGGAATCTAATGATTAAAAGTGGATTAGCCGCGTGGTTTTTATGCACTAACTTGGTTCAACCCACCAGATAGGTACCAGTGCCGAAGGCGATGTGGGTGCCCTCTTCGTTGTGCAGCTCCATCCGGGCGACGGCCACCTTGCTGCCAGCCCGGATGATGTGGGCGGTGGCGATAAACTCGTTGCCGCGTCCCGGGCGCAGGTAGTCCACCCGCAGATCTATGGTGCCGAGGCGAGCGAAGCGCTCCTTGAGATAACTGGGGGAGAACTCCTCCAGCTCGTCGATGCAGGATGCGGCGACGATCATGCCGCCCGCCACATCCAGCAGCGTGGCGGTGACGCCGCCATGCAGGATGTTGTGGAAGGGGTTGCCGATCAGCTTCTCATCCATCTTGATGCGCAGTTCCACCTTGTCGAAGTCGTAGTGGGTCACCTGCATGCCGATTAGCTTGTTGAACGGCATCTTCTCGGCAAACAGGTTGGCAATGCCACTGAGCGCCATCTTCTTGAGCATCTGTTTCATTCTCTGATCCCAATCCTTGTCATCAAAGCCGAGTAAAAACTCCAGCCAGTCTGCAACAGTTCCTTAACAGTCGCAATGGCAGGTTTATTGTGGGCGGCGGCTGCTTTAGAATGGCGACCCCAAAGGAGAGCCCATGACCGCGATTGCCGAAACCCTGCCAGATCCTCAGCCAGAGAGTCCGCTTGCCCTGCTGCAGGCGGTCTTCGGCTATCAGCAGTTTCGGCCGGGTCAGCTCGAAATCATCGAGCAGATCGTCGCGGGGCGCGATGCGCTGGTGCTCAAGCCCACCGGTGGTGGCAAGTCGCTCTGCTACCAGATCCCGGCACTGCTGCGGCCCGGGCTCGGGGTGGTGGTCTCTCCACTGATCTCCCTGATGAAGGATCAGGTCGACAGCCTGCGCGCCAACGGTGTGGCGGCGGTCTACATCAACTCGGCCCTCAGTCGGGAGGAGATGATCCAGAACTTCGCCGCCATGCGCCGCGGCGAGATCAAGCTGGTCTATGTCTCCCCCGAGCGCTTGCTGCAGCACGAGTTTATGGATCGGCTGGCCGAGCTGCCGCTCGGGCTGTTCGCCATCGACGAGGCGCACTGCGTCTCCCAGTGGGGCCACGATTTCCGGCCTGAGTATGCGGCGCTGGGGCGGCTAAAACAGTGGTTCCCGCAGGTGCCGGTGGTAGCGCTGACCGCCACTGCCGACGAGGCGACCCGCAGCGACATGCTCCACCGGTTGGAGCTCAACGATCCCTTTATCCACACCGCCAGCTTCGATCGCCCCAATATCCGCTACAGCCTGGTGGAGAAGTTCAAGGCGGCCGAGCAGCTGCTGCGTTACGTGCAGAGCCAGAAGGGCAACTGCGGCATCGTCTACTGCTCCAGTCGCAACCGGGTGGAGGAGGTGGCCGAGCGGCTATCCCGCCACGGCTGCAAGGCCGCGCCCTATCATGCGGGGCTGCCGCTCGAGCAGCGCCAGCAGACGCAGGATGCCTTCATCAAGGATGACATCGAGATAGTAGTGGCGACGGTGGCGTTCGGCATGGGCATCGACAAGCCCAATGTGCGCTTCGTGGTGCACTACGACATCCCGAAGAACATCGAATCCTACTATCAGGAGACCGGCCGCGCCGGGCGCGATGGCACCCCCGCCGAGGCGCTGCTGCTCTACGATCCCGCCGACATCGGTCGGGTGCGCCGTCTGCTCGACAACATCGAGAATCCCCAGCAGTTGCAGGTGGAGCAGTACAAGCTCAACGTGATGGCCGCCTTTGCCGAAGCGCAGACCTGCCGCCGTCAGGTGCTGCTCAACTACTTCGGCGAGTACAACGACAAGCCGTGCGGCAACTGCGATATCTGCCTCGATCCGCCCAAAAGTTATGACGGCACCGAAGATGCCCAGAAGGCGCTCTCCTGCGTCTGGCGGGTGGGCCAGAATTTCGGGGTGGGTTATGTGGTGGAGGTGCTGCGCGGGTCGCTGAACCAGCGCATCAAGGATCACGGCCACGACAAGCTCTCGACCTACGGCATCGGCAAGGATCAGAGCCACGAATACTGGATGAGCGTGATCCGCCAGCTGATCCACAAGGGGCTGCTGACCCAGAACATCACCCGCAATCTGGTGCTGCAGCTGACCGAAGCAGCCCGCCCCGTGCTGCGTGGCGAGGTGAAGCTTGAGCTGGCGGTGCCCCGCCTGCAGCCCATCTCCAGTCGCAAGGAGAAGCGCAATGGCCTGCTCGACAATGCCAACTATGACAAGCGGTTGTTCAAGGAGTTGCGCGGCCTGCGCAAGCAGATTGCCGAGGACGAAGAGGTGCCGCCCTACGTGGTATTCAACGATGCGACCCTGGTGGAGATGGCTCAGCTTATGCCGATGACCGAAGACGAGATGCTGGCTATCAACGGTGTCGGGCACCGCAAGCTGGAGCGCTTTGGCGAAGCCTTTATGGATCTGATCATCGACTACTGCCGTCGTTAGGGTCGATTAGGCAGCCTAATCGACCAGGGTAAGCGCGGCTCGGAAGAACCTGGGGTCAGACGCGAGGTTATTTCAGGCTGGCGTAGAAGGCGGCCAGATTGTCGATATCCGCATCGGTCAGCGGCGCCATGAAGGGGTCCATCAAGGGCTCTTTGCGAGTGCCATCCTTGAACGCTTTCAACTGTTTCACCAGATAGGCGGCATTCTGGCCAGCCAGATGGGGATAGTTGGGGATCATTGCCTTGCCTTCCACGCCGTGACAGGCGGCACAGACCGCCGCCTTGGCTTTGCCGGCTTCAATATCGGCAGCCTTGGCCTGATGACCCCACGCCAGTGCCAGCAATGGTAGGGCATATACCCATTTTTGCATCTTCTTCTCCTTGAATTGAAAAATGATGGTCGCCAGTTAGCGCAAGCATGGCTGACGGCAGTATAAAGAGTGACACGAGCATACGCAGGGACGAATGGCACAACCATGAAGTTGATCAACACTTTTGCGACCGAGTTGCCCTGGGCCTGTGAACCCGTGGCCCCCCAGCCGCTGCAGCAGCCCCGGTTGCTTCATCTCAACCGGGCTTTGCTGGATGAGTTGGGGCTGGGAGGCGTCAGCGAGGCTGACTGGATCGCCTGTTGTGGCGAGGGAAAAGTGCTGCCCGGTATGCAGCCGGTAGCGCAGGTCTATGCCGGCCATCAGTTCGGGGGTTATAGCCCCCGGCTTGGGGATGGTCGTGCGCTGCTGTTGGGTGAGCAGCAGGCGCCGGATGGTCAGCGTTGGGATCTCCACCTGAAGGGGGCAGGGAAGACGCCGTTCTCCCGTTTTGGTGACGGTCGCGCCGTGCTGCGCTCCAGTATCCGTGAGTATCTCGCCTCCGAAGCGCTCCATGCTCTCGGCATCCCGACCACGCGAGCGCTGGTGCTGGTGGGCAGTCAGGAGCCTGTTTATCGCGAGCAGGTTGAGAGCGGGGCGACCGTGCTGCGCACCGCCCCCAGCCATCTGCGCTTCGGCCATATCGAGTATTTCGCCTGGAGCGGGCAGGGAGAGAAGATCCCGCCACTCATCGACTATCTGCTGCGCCACCACTTCCCCGAGCTGGAGAGTGGTGCCGAACTGTTTGCCGAAGTGGTGCGCCGCACCGCGCGGTTGATTGCCAAATGGCAGGCTGCGGGGTTCTGTCACGGGGTAATGAATACCGACAACATGTCGCTGCTCGGCTTGACGCTGGATTACGGCCCCTACGGCTTTATCGATTCCTACGTGCCCGATTTTGTCTGCAACCACTCGGACCCTGCGGGCCGCTACGCGCTGGATCAGCAGCCCGCGGTCGGTTACTGGAATCTGCAAAAGCTGGCGCAGGCGCTGGCTGGCCATGTAGACGGTGATGCGCTGGCTGCTGCGTTGGCCCAGTACGAGCAGCAGCTGATGCTGCACTACTCCGAGCTGATGCGGGCCAAACTCGGGCTGGCGGTGTGGGAGGAGGATGACCCGGCGCTGTTCCGCGAGTTGTTCCGGTTGCTGGCGGCTAACAAAGTGGATTACCACCTGTTCCTGCGTCGTCTCGGTGAGGTGACGCAAGAGGGGGCGTGGCCTGCGTCTCTGCTGGCCCTGTTGTCTGAACCTGGTGTTTGGCAGGCGTGGCTGGAACGCTATCGGGCGCGGCTAATGCGCGAAAGCAGCGAGGATGTCGTGCGCAAGGCGCAGATGGATGCCATCAATCCCAAGTATGTGCTGCGCAATGCGCTGGCCCAGCAGGTGATAGACGCCGCCGACGCAGGGGATATGCAGCCGTTCGAGCGGCTGTTCGCCGCCTTGCAGCGCCCCTTTGATGAACAACCCGAATATGAGGATCTCGCCACCCCGACTCCGGCATGGTATTGCGGTGGTGAGCTCTCCTGCAGTAGCTGAGAGACAGGGAATGAGTTGGCAAATCAAACAGGCAGATAGCGAAGCTGGCGTGGTGACGCTGGATTGTCCGGCACTCGACTGGGACACGTTCCCGCTGTTGGCGCAGGCCTTGCTGCGAGAGTGGGAGCTACGGCCGCTCGAGCAGGATGCGGGGGCCGACCGCCATAGCTGGTTGCTGGAGTTTGAAGGTAGCCAGTTTCGGCTGGAGTACGAACACTACAGCGGCTGCTGGCTGGAGGCGGTGCGCCCGGCGGATCGGGAGGCGCTGCTCTGGCTCGCCAGACAGCACAAGGTGTGACTATCGCCTGCAAGGCCTGCTCTGCCGCTGGCCAACCTGGACAAGTGTAATCGCATAAAGATTGAACTATCGGTTTGGGGGCGTATAATCTCGCCCCTCGATTATCGCCAATGGTGGCGATATGGGTTCCCTAACCCCATTAACCAAAAAGGTCACAAGATGAATCTGACCCCTGCGCAGTACCAAACGGCGCTCGTTCGCCTGTCGTTGTTCCACATTCTGATCATTGCCAGCAGCAACTATCTGGTGCAGCTGCCGATCACCGTGTTTGGCTTCCATACCACTTGGGGTGCGTTCAGCTTCCCGTTTATCTTCCTGGCGACCGACCTGACAGTGCGGATCTTCGGTGCCGGTCTGGCACGCAAGATTATCCAGACCGTGATGCTGCCTGCGCTGGCAGTCTCCTATGCGCTCTCTGTGCTCTTCTTCGAAGGGAGTTTCCAGGGCGTTGGTCATCTGGCCGAGTTCAACCTGTTCGTAGCGCGTATCGCGCTGGCCAGCTTTATGGCCTATCTGGTAGGGCAGTTCATGGATGTGGTGGTGTTCAACCGGCTGCGTCTGCTCAAGCAGTGGTGGATTGCACCTGCGGCCTCCACCCTGTTCGGTAATCTGGTTGATACCATCGCTTTCTTCAGTGTGGCCTTCTGGCGCACCACAGATCCTTTCATGGCAGAGCACTGGGTCGAGATCGCAACCGTCGATTACGTATTCAAGTTGCTGATAAGCCTTGGTTTGTTCGTGCCGCTCTACGGTGTCTTGCTGCGCTACCTCAGCCGCAAGCTGGTGGGCGAGGCCGGATTATCCAGCCTGCAAACGGCCACCCGGCAAGCCTGACCAGATTGACCACCCTTCGCGGTGGTCAATTTTTTTGCACTTTCTGCAAATAGCGCTTGCCTAGTTAAATGAGAATGATTATTGTTAACTTGTTTTCCGGGAAAGACTTCATTCGTTCCAACGTGATGGACTTCTTGTGAAGGCACGACATTGCTCACATTGCTTCCAGTTAAGGGCCAGTTTATCTGGCCCTCTTTTTTTGTCATTTTTCAGCAAGTTGCAGGCATAAAAAACGGGAGCCAAGGCTCCCGTCGTCACGCTGTCTGTGGTTTACTCGATATCGAGTGCCTCGGGGGAGAGGATCACCCCTGTGGTATCGGCGTAGAGGTGGTCGTCAGGCAGGAAGGTCACGCCACCGAAGTTGACCGGCAGATCGGTCTCCCCCACATCCTTGCTGTCGGCACCGACCGGAATGGCTGCCAGTGCCTGAATGCCGATATCCAGATCTTCCAGAATATCGACTTCGCGGACGCAGCCGTAGCAGACAATCCCTTCCCAATCGTTCTCGGCCGCCGTGGTGGCGATGTCGCTGTCGATCAGGGCACGGCGCATGGAGCCACCGCCATCAATCAGCAAGACACGTCCCAGTCCGTTCTCTTTGACGAGTTCACGGATAAGACCATTCGATTCGAAGCATTTGACGGTGGTGATGACGCCGCCGAAAGAGGCGCGGCCGCCGAAGGAGCAGAGCATGGGTTCAAGCACATCCACCATGTCCTGATAGATGTCGCACAGTTCAGAAGTATTGTATTCCATAGTGTCAAATCCACGGCTGGAAACAGGTGCAACCAGTATAAGGAGTGGGTGTGGCATTTCAATGAATATTCCTTGCACAGATCACCTGTCGCCGCTTTTCTGCATAAGCTCAATGCAGTTCACTGCCAGTTTGCGAGAGGTCCATCGTGCTTATCCGTCATAAGTTGATTCTGAATACCGTGCTGGTTGCCGTTGCCATGCTGGTACTGAGCGGCCTGTTTATCTACTCCAGCCATGTGCACCGTCATCTGACCGAAGCCCAGCGTAATATCGACCAGCTGGAGATCGCCATGCTCAACCTGCGGCGGGCCGAGAAGGATTTTCTGATCCGCAAGGATATGACCTTCGTCGAGCGCTTCAATCAGGGGCTGTCTGACTTTCACCAGCACAATCGGGAGCTGCTGACCGATGACAATCTGGCGGCTGTTGAGGGGGAGCTGACCAGACTGGATCAGCAGATCAGCGGCTATGGCAAAGCTTTCAACGATCTGGTGGCCCAGCAGCAGAAGATTGGTCTGGGGCCGGAGGAGGGGCTCTATGGCAAGCTGCGGGCGGCGGTGCATGAGGTGGAGAATGGGCTCAAGCAGCTGGATCTGCAGGGGTTGCTCATCACCATGTTGCAGCTGAGACGGGCGGAGAAAGATTTCATGCTGCGCTCCGACATCCAGTATCTGGAGCGTTTCGAGACCTTGCACAAGAGTTTTCAGGATAGTCTTGCCACTTTGCCGGAGGGGGAGCGCGGCAAGCTGGAGCAGGCCAGCAAGCAGTATCGGCAGGACTTTGTGGCGCTGGTGCAGGGGATGCAGGTACTGGGACTGAAAGAGGATGAGGGGCTGCGCAACCAGATGCGGGATTTGGTGCATCAGACCGAACAGGGGTTTGCCGCCGTCGATCAGCACATTGTCGCTGAGCTGGAGCGGCAGAGCGCTCGCCTCAACAGCCTGATGCTGGTCTGTGGCGGGGTGATTGTGGTGCTGATCGGCATTATGAGCGTGTTGCTGGGGCGCAGCATCGACCGTCCTATTACTCAGGTGAATGATACCGTCAACCGCATTCGTAAGGATAATGACCTGCGCCTGAAGATAGATCTGCGCGGGGCAGATGAAATGGCCCAGCTGGCAGGCAATCTCGACGTAATGCTGGGCGGGTTTCGCGATCTGATCGGCGATGTGAAGCAGAGCGTGCACACCCTGACTGAAGCGGCGGATCACCTCTCGGCCAACGTCAAGCGCACCAGTGAAGGGGCGGCGCGCCAGCTGCAGGAAACCGACATGGTGGCGACCGCTTCCACCGAGATGGGCTCCACCATCGAAGAGATCGCCCGCAACACCGAGCAGGCGGCCAACAATGCACAGGCGACCAACAACAAGGCGATGGAGGGGCGGGCTGCGGTCGAGAATACTGTCGAGCAGATCCGCTCGCTGGCGGGCAATCTGGAGAGCTCATCTCGCGAGGTGAGCCAGCTGCAAAAAGAGAGCGAGACCATCGGCTCCGTGCTCGACGTGATCCGCGGCATTGCCGAGCAGACCAACCTGCTGGCCCTCAACGCAGCCATCGAAGCAGCTCGGGCAGGGGATCAGGGACGCGGTTTTGCGGTGGTGGCCGATGAGGTGCGCAATCTGGCCATCCGTACCCAGAAATCGACCCAGGAGATCGCCGGCATCATCAGCTCGCTGCAGAAACAGACCGGCAGCATCGTCGAGGTAATGGCGACCTGCCGCGAGCAAGGCAACCGCAGCTCGGATCAGGCCAGTACTGCAGGGGAGTTGCTGGGGCAGATCACTCAGGATGTTACCCATATCATGGACATGAGCACCCAGATTGCCGCCGCCATCGAACAGCAGAGTCTGGTTGCCAACGAGGTGAACCGCAACGTCAACAACATCCGCGACATCGCCCAGGAGTCGAGCATCATGGCGGAGGAAAATGCGAGATCCAGCGAGGGCCTCAACGAGCAGGCCCAGCTGCTCAACAAGGCGGTGGCAAAATATCGGGTTTAGTGAGCGGACTGGCATCCTTGTGAGGTTTTTGCACCAGAGTGGCAATGATTTGATCGTAATGGCTGTTATTGGGGAAATTCGCTCATATAATCGCCGCCACTATGATGATTCGGAAGGATTCGATGGCAAAGTTGCTGGTGGCTGTATTCGGGCTGCTCTGTTCCTGTATGGTGTTGGCAGGTTCGGCGCCTCAGGCTACCCCACTCAAGCCCGGTATGGAGCCGCTACTCAGCTGGTTCAACGGGGCATTTACGAGCAGGGAGCAGGCCAGTTACGACAGCCGCTTTACCAGTGCCGAGCTGCGCCTGATGGAGATCTGGCCCGGCTATCAGGGCTATCGCTGGGTCTATGCCGAGCAGTACCTGAGCATGCGCTCCGTCCGTCCTTTCCGCCAGCGCATCTATCGCTTCTCCCCCGCCCCTGACGGGCGGATCCTGATGGCAGAGTTGACCATGCCCCGTGCCACCGATTTTGCCGGAGCCTGGCATGATCCCGCCCTGCTCGACAGTCTGACCCCACAGCAGCTCTCCTTGCGCCACGGTTGCGAGATCTGGCTGACCCGTAACCCCTCCGGCGAATATGCCGGTCATACCCGGGTGGGCCATTGCTCCACCGATTTTGGTGGTGCCACGACGCTGGTGCAGCATATCTGGATTGGCCCCGATAGCGTCAGATTGCTGGATCGCGCCTATGACAACGCAGGGAGTCCGCGCTGGGGTAGCCCGGGTGAGGGGTATGTCTATTTGCGTCGTTCCAAGGGGTTTGGTCAGTAGGGGAGAGTGCGTCTGGCTGCGGGAACATGAAGGATGAAAAACAGGGATCGTAAAAAAGGCGCCCATTGGGCGCCTTTTTCAGAATTCTTCAGAAGTAAAATTACTTCTTGGTGGTCATCGCACCGAAACGCTTGTTGAACTTGTCTACGCGGCCGCCGCTAGAAACTTCTTTCTGCTTGCCGGTGTAGAACGGGTGGCACTCGGAGCACACGTCCAGGTTCAGATCTTTACCGATGGTAGAGAAAGTGTTGATGACGTTACCGCAAGAGCACTTGGCGGTGATGGCTACGTAGTCAGGATGGATACCAGCTTTCATGGACAACCTCAATTAATAGGCCGTGTCGCCATCCGATCTCTTGTCGGACACCACACGATTGTTGAACACAGTTTCAAAGGCTGCGAATAATATAGGAAATGCCTGAGATCAGGCAAGTGGCTTCGCAGAAAAAATAGGCAACCCCTGGTGAATTCTCCCCAAACGCTGGATCTGGTTCGTGTCGCTGTCCCGGTACCGTTACGCCGTCACTTCGACTATCTCTCTCCCCTGCCGTTACCTGCCCCCGGTTGCCGGGTCGAGATCCCTTTCGGTCCCCAGACCCTGGTCGGGCTGGTGGTTGATCATCCGGCCGACAGCCAGGTGCCCCGCAACAAGCTCAAGCCCATCAAGCGCGTACTCGATGCGACGCCGGTGCTGGGGCCGGATATTCTGGTGCTGATGAACTGGAGCGCCAGCTACTACCAGCATCCGCTGGGGGAAGTGCTGCCTCACGCCCTGCCAGTGCTGGTGCGCAAGGGGGAGCCTGCCGCTTATCGTGAACTGGAGTTCTGGTTTGCCACCGAGGCAGGCATGGCCATCGACCTTAACGAGCTCAAGCGGGCGGCCAAGCAGCAGCAAGCGCTCGCCCTGCTGCGCAAAGGGCCGCAGACCCCCTCCGCCCTCAAGCAGGAGGAGATCCAGAGCGCCGCTCTCACAGCGCTGGAGAAGAAGGGGCTGCTGGAGAAGCGCTCGCTGGAGCCAAGCCATGACGGCGAGTGGGCTACCCGTTTCGAGCCGGGGGAGGGGCTGCGCCTCAACGGCGAACAGGCACTGGCCGTCTCCGCCGTTACCAGCCAGAGCGACAAGTTCGGTGCCTTCCTGCTCGATGGCATCACAGGTTCCGGCAAGACCGAGGTCTACCTGAGCATCCTCGAGCCGTTGCTCAAGGCGGGCAAGCAGGCGCTGGTGATGGTGCCGGAGATCGGCCTCACCCCGCAGACCATCAACCGCTTCCGTCGCCGCTTCAACGTGCCTGTGGTGGCGATGAACTCCGCCATGAACGACAGGGAGCGGCTCGATGCCTGGCTCGCCTGTCGAGACGGCGCCGCCGCCATCCTGATCGGCACCCGCTCTGCGGTGTTCACCCCGTTTCACAACCTCGGCATCATTATCATCGACGAGGAGCACGACGGCTCCTTCAAGCAGCAGGACGGTTTTCGCTACCACGCGCGGGATCTGGCGGTGATGCGGGCCCATCGTGCCGGTATTCCCATTTTGCTTGGCTCGGCTACCCCGTCGCTGGAGACATTGCACAACGCCCGCAGCGGCAAGTATCACCACCTCACCCTGACCCGTCGCGCCGGTAACGCCCAGACCGCCCGTCAGGTGATCCTGGATATCAAGAGCGTGCGGCTGCAGGCCGGGCTCTCCCCCCAGCTGGAGCAGCTGATGGCGGAGCATCTGGCGGCGGGCAATCAGGTGATGCTGTTTCTCAACCGCCGTGGCTATGCCCCGGCCCTGATTTGTCACCAGTGCGGCTGGAGCGCCGCCTGCGAGCGCTGCGATGCTTGGTACACCTGGCATCAGGCCGGGCGGCGGCTGCACTGCCATCATTGCGACAGCGTGCGCCCCTTGCCCCACCACTGCCCGGAGTGTGGCAGCAATGAGCTGATCGGCTCCGGGGTTGGCACCGAGCAGTTGGAGCAGCTGCTCACCACAGTGTTCCCGCAATATCCGGTGGTGCGTATCGATCGGGACAACACCCGTCGCAAGGGGGAGTTGGAGACCCATCTCGGCGACATCAAGGCGGGCAAGTACAAGATCCTCATCGGCACCCAGATGCTGGCCAAGGGCCACCACTTTCCGGATGTGACGCTAGTGGGTCTGCTGGATGTGGATGGCGCCCTGTTCAGCGCCGATTTTCGCGCCGCCGAGAAGCTGGCCCAGCTCTACACCCAGGTGGCGGGTCGCGCCGGTCGCGCCAGCAAACCCGGGTTGGTAGTGCTGCAGAGCCACCATCCCGAGCACGCCCTGCTGCAGGATCTGACCCAGAACGGTTACGGCCACTTCGCCGACACGGCGCTGAAAGAACGCCGCCTGCTGGGGCTGCCGCCGTTCAGCTATCAGGGACTGTTTCGGGCCGAGGCCAACGGTCGCGACGAGGTGCAGCTGTTCCTCATCCGCCTCGCCGATACCCTGCGCAGCGCCCGTTATCCCCACGTTCAGGTGCTCGGGCCCATTAGCGGCTTTATGGAGCGCAAGGCGGGCAAGTTCCGCATGCAGTTGCTGGTGCAGGGGTCGAATCGGGCACCGCTGGCCCAACTGCTGGATTGGGCGGTGAAGGAGCTGGAAGGCTGGCCCGAGACCAAAAAGGTGCGCTGGAGTCTGGATATCGACCCCACCGAGCTGAGTTGATGGTGGCACCGGAGCCGGTCGCTGGCAGTTATCGTCAGCGACCGATGGGTGATTTCATTTCAAGGCTCAGACCCGCAGATCGATCTGCTGCACCCAGCCTCCTTTACCCTGTTCGGTGAGATAGAGGCCGGATTGGCGCAGCTCCCCCTGATTGCCGCTCTCCCCCAGATGGTTGAAGGGGGTGTCGAGGGGGCGTAGCAGGATGGCGCCGATCCCCAGTTCGACCAGAGCGATGGGGGCGTGCTCCGGATGCCAGAACTGCAGGGCTGAAAACTGGCTATCCCCTTCGTCCAGCACACCGTTGTCATCCTCATCCAGGGTGGCCAGCTCGCCGAAGCCATTGCCGGAGCGAGCACCAAACAGCTCGCCCCCATCGTCTATGGTGCCGTTGCCATTGCGATCCAGCGCCACAAAGCCGCTCCCTTCCCGCAGGCCCGGCAGGCTATCCTCCTTGTCATCCTGATCTATGTCGAAATTGACCCGAGCCTCGGTCAGGTCGGCGATCTTGCCATCCAGACTGAGCACCAGCGGATCCTTGAGGGCATTGAGGGTGGTGCGCCGCTGGCTCACCTCCAGCTGGCGCCAGTCGAGCACAAAACCGAGATCGAGCTGCATAGTCTGACCATCCCGAGTCGCTACGCTGGCTGACGCCACCACGTTGAGCTGCTCCTGTTGCAGCAGGGTGTCAGTCACCTCCACCAGTTGATCCGGCTCGGCGGCCTGAGCAGCGGCGTCTCCTTGGGTCACTCCATCGCCTCCCTCTTCGGAGGGTTTGATCGGCTTGGGCAGCTCGATTTCGTGGCCCAGCATCGCCTCAATCATCAGCTTGATCAGTCGCTGGCGGTTATCCAGCCCATCGTCGGGAATGCCATCCTGCTCTTTGCCGACGTCCGCTGCGGGCGGGGAGGGCGGTGTTGCTGCTTGCTGACTGGCGGCGGATTGCCTTGCGGTTTGCAGCGTCAGGGCGCTGGTGAGGGTCAGGGTGCTGCTGCGTTCGCCGGCCGCGGCCGTGTTGTTGCCCTCCGGTGGATTGACGGCGGGTGGCACTGGCCCGAGGTTGCGCACCTTGCGGCTCTGGGCCTGTTGTTGCCGGTATTGCACCTCCCCCCGGAGGTCGTAGTGATCGATGCGCATACGTTCGCCCTCGGCGCTATACATCTGGTCAGTTATCGACCAGGGAATAAGCAGGGCTTAACACCAAATCGGACTAATCAGGGAGGTGGTTAGTACTAGGTTGCAAGGTGGCGGCGTGGCAGGATGGCAAGAGACTGGATGGTGGCGCAGTGGTTGAACATTTTCAGGTAGCGCTGCGCACGCTGGCTGACAAGCGGCATCGGTGAGGATAGGGAGAATTACATGAGAAATTGTCTGGTGATGGGTGTGGCGGGATATGGTGGATTCCTGTCTGGCGCCCCTTGCATCAATGATGTTGAGGGCTTCACTCATGCGTAACTGTCTGGTGATGGGAGCGGCAGGATATATCGGTTCCTATCTGGTACCCCACCTGCAAACCTTGGGCTACAAGGTGATTGCCGGGGCGCGCCGTCCCTGCCGATTGCCTGAGGGAGTCGAGTTTCGCCTCGCCGACAGCCTCAAGCCCATCACACTGCTGCCTGCGCTGGCGGGCATAGATACCGTCTTCTATCTGGTGCATGCCATGGGGGCGGGGGCCGATTTTCACCGATTGGAGCAGCAGGGGGTAAAGAACTTCGCTGCCGCCGCCCGTGCTGCCGGGGTGCGCCGTATCATCTATCTCGGGGCAATCCAGCCCGAGCAGTGCAACAGCCGCCATCTCAACTCCCGCCGCCACTGTGGCGAGCTGTTTCGCGAATCCGGTGTGCCGACGGTGGAGCTGCGCGCCGGCATCATCATCGGGCCCGGTTCGGCGGCGTTCGAGGTGATGCGGGATCTGGTATTCAACCTGCCGATGATGGTGACGCCAAAGTGGGTGCGCTCGCGCACGCCGCCGATTGCGCTGTCCAACCTGCTGCACTATCTGGGCGGGCTGGTGGAAGCCGACGAGGTGGATGGCCGCATCTTCAATGCGGTCGGTCCCGAGCTGCTCAGCTATCAGCAGCAGTTGCAGAAGTTCGCCGCCCATATCGGCAAGCGCTGCCCCATCATTCCCATTCCGTTTCTGAGCCCGCGTCTTTCTGCCTGGTGGCTGCAGTTTGTCACTTCTGTGCCGCAGCCGGTGGCCAAGGCGCTGGTGGGCGGTCTCAAGCACGATATCCCGGCCGACGACGGCCCGCTGCGTGCCCTGCTGCCGCAGACCCTGCTCAGCTTCGACGAGGCGCTGGCGGAGAGTCTGGCGCTGGAGCAGAAGCTGGGTGCCGAACAGCAGGGGCAGGAGACCCCCCTCGGCCTGCGCTGGCGCCATCCCGAATATGGTTTCTATGACCGTACCGCCAGCGGCGAGGCCATCTGCCTCGCCTCTCCCGAGGTGGTGTGGCAGGTGTTGCAGCAACTGGGGGGTGAGCAGCGCTACTTCTACATGAACGAGTTGTGGGTGGTGCGCGAATGGATGGATCACCTGATTGGCGGCCCGGCCCGCACCCGTGGCCGCACCAATCCGGATCGTTTCGTGAAGGGGGACATGCTCGACTCCTGGCAGATCCTCGGGGTGGATGAGGGGCGCAGGCTCGATCTCTTGTTCAACATGAAGGCCCCAGGCGTCGGGCGGCTGGAGTTCAACATCCTGCCGGAGGAGTCCGGGTTGACCCGCATCCGGGTCACCGCTCACTGGCACCCGCAGGGCGCCTGGGGGCTGGCCTACTGGCTCGCCATGCTGCCGTTCCACCTCTTTATCTTTCAGGGCATGACCGAGGCCATCGCCCGCCAGGCCGAAGCGAGGGCAGGTATCCCGGTGATGGATTAACCCTCTTCACATCATTCCCGCTGATAGAGTGCCCCGTTCGGGGCACTTTTTATGCGGCGGCCATGCCCGGTTATGGCAGATAGTGGTAGGCGTCTCATGGCAAAGGCTGGCATCATGCCGCGGTCTTGTTTACCGCGGATAGATAATCAGTCAGAAAAAGAAGGGATTATGAAGAAAAAACCGTCAATTTTGGGGGGCGCCTGCATCATTGCCAGCGTCTGCGTGGGAGCCGGCATGCTCGGTCTGCCGAGTTCGGGGGCGGGGGCCTGGACCCTCTGGTCGGTGCTGGCGCTGACCGTCACCATGGTGATGATGACCCTCTCCGGCTGGATGCTGCTGGAATCCTTCCAGCACCACGATATGCGGGTCTCCTTCAATACAGTGACTCGCGAGCTGCTGGGGGAGAAGCTCAATCTCCTCAACAACCTCTCGGTCTACTTTGTTGGCGGCATTCTGCTTTACGCCTATATCACCTCCTCCGGTGCCATCCTGCAGGGGATACTGGGGATCGACAGCAAGCTTGCATCCGTGCTGTTCGTGGCGCTCTTCTCTGCGGTGGTGTGGCACTCGACCCGCGCCGTTGACCGTATTTCGGTGGTGCTGATCGCCTTTATGATCCTCAGCTTCGCCCTCGGTGTGGCCGGGCTGCTCGGCAGTATCAAGCTGCCGACCCTGCTCGACCTGGCGGGCAGCGAGAGTCGCTACGCCCCCTATGCCATGGCGATGCTGCCAGTGGCGCTCACCTCGTTCGGCTATCACCACTCGGTGGCCTCCCTGCGTGCCTACTACCAGAACGAGCAGCAGGCCAGATGGGCCATTCTGGGGGGAACCCTGATCGCGCTGGCGCTCTACGTGCTCTGGCTGCTGGGGATCTTCGGCAACCTGCCCCGTCAGGATTTTGCTCCCGTGATTGCCAAGGGAGGTGATGTGAGTGTGCTGCTCTCCGCGCTTTCAGGGGTGATCGAATCGGAGAAGGTGGCCAGCGCCATCAACGGCTTCTCCATGGCGGCGATCCTCTCCTCCTTTATCGGGGTGGGGCTCGGGGTGTTCGACTATCTGGCTGATCTGTTCAAGTTCGACAACAGCCGCGCCGGTCGCTGCAAGACCTGGGCGGTCACCTTCCTGCCGCCGTTGGTGCTCTCCCTGCTCTTCCCGTTCGGCTTCCTGCTGGCCATCGGCTATGCCGGTGCTGCCGCCACCATCTGGACCTGCATCATCCCGGCATTGCTGGTGCTGCGCACCCGGGCGCGGGCCGAGCGGGGCGAAGTGATACCCCATTTCGTCACCCCTGGTGGCAAGCTGATGGCCTGGCTGCTGATCCTGTTCGGATTGGCGACCGCGCTGTTCCACTTCCTGTCGATGGCAAATCTGTTGCCGGTCTATCTGGGCAACTGAGTCAGGTCTACAGCACTGACAGAAAGGGCGGCAAGGCCAACTTGCCGCCCTTTTTGCGCCATTTTTACCCCACATAGCAGGATCTATAACTAAAGTGGTATGTGTGGGCGGGGTAAGGTGCTGAAATAACTGGTCTGATCTGGCTGATGGCAGCATGATCTGCTGGGCATGCTCAGCGCTTTCTTTTATGATCCCCGCCCTTCTGTGTGCCCCCTGTCGGCACCTCATTTGCACCAACCACATCGGGGTCCCCCATGTCCGATCTGCGTCAAGAAGCACTCGATTACCACGCCCAGCCCGTACCGGGCAAAATTGCCATCGCCCTGACCAAGCCTGCCGAAACCGCCCGTGATCTGGCGCTGGCCTACAGCCCGGGTGTTGCCGAGCCGGTGCGCGAGATCGCCGCCAACCCGGCCGATGCCTACCGCTATACCGGCAAGGGCAATCTGGTGGCCGTCATCTCCAACGGCACCGCCATTCTGGGGCTGGGCAATCTGGGGCCGCTGGCCTCCAAGCCGGTGATGGAGGGCAAGGCCCTGCTGTTCAAGCGCTTCGCCGGCATTGATGCTATCGACATCGAGGTGAAGCACGAGACCAGCCAGCAGTTTATCGACACGGTGGCGGCTATCGCCGATACCTTCGGTGGCATCAATCTGGAAGATATCAAGGCGCCGGAGTGTTTCGAGATTGAAGAGGCGCTGATCGCGCGCTGCGATATTCCGGTGTTTCACGATGATCAGCATGGTACCGCCATCGTCACCGCCGCCGGTCTGCTCAACGCGCTGGAAGTGCAGGGCAAGCAGATCAGTGACAGCCGCATCGTCTGCATGGGGGCGGGGGCTGCCGCCACCGCCTGCATGGATCTGCTGATCAAGTGTGGCGCCAGAGCGCACAACATCTTCATGCTGGATCGTCAGGGGGTGATTCACACCGGCCGCAGCGATCTCAACAAGTACAAGCAGCGTTTCGCCAACGAGACCCCGTTGCGTACCCTGATGGATGTCATCGAAGGGGCTGATGTGTTTGTCGGTGTTTCCGGCCCCGATGTGTTGCCCGCTGAAGCGGTCGCCCTGATGGCGCCCAATCCGGTGATCTTCGCCTGCTCCAACCCGGATCCGGAGATCAAGCCTGCGCTGGCCCACGGGGTGCGTAGCGACCTTATCATGGGCACCGGCCGCTCCGACTACCCGAACCAGATCAACAACGTGCTCTGCTTCCCCTTCATCTTCCGCGGTGCCCTCGACGCCCGTGCAAGCCGCATCAACGATGCCATGAAGATTGCCGCGGTCGAGGCGATCCGCGCGCTGGCCAAGGAGCCGGTGCCGGCCGAGGTGCTGACCGCCGCCGGGGTCAACGAGCTCGCCTTCGGCAAGGATTACGTCATTCCCAAGCCGATGGATGCCCGTCTGCTGCCGCGGGTTGCCCGCGCCGTGGCGCTGGCGGCGGTGGCCTCCGGCGTCGCCCGCATCGAGCTGCCCGCGGACTACATGCTGTAATCCGGCATTGCAAACGGCCCCATAGCG
>NZ_JBFODV010000239.1:0-22388 GCF_040908495.1 Aeromonas sp. R1-1
ACGCCCAGGTGGTGCCGATGGAGGAGATGAACCTCCACCTTACCGGCGATTTTCACGCCCTGACTGCAGCCCACAATCTGGCGGCTGCAGCCCTCGATGCCCGCCTGTTCCACGAACAGAAACTGGGTGCAGAGTTCAGCGCCAAAACCGGCCTGCCGCGGCTCGATATCGATGCCGATAACATTCTCTGGCCGCGCACCCTCGACATGAATGACCGCGCCCTGCGCCACCTCACGATTGGACAGGGGGGCGCTGCCGATGGTGTGGAACGCAGCGATCGTTTCGTCATCACCGCCGCCTCCGAGCTGATGGCCATTCTGGCGCTGGCGAGCGATCTGAAAGACCTGCGCCAGCGCATCGGCCGCATCCAGCTGGCCCGCGATATCCACGGCAAGCCCATTACCGCCGAACAGCTGGAAGTGGCGGGCGCCATGACGGTGCTGCTCAAAGATGCGCTGCAACCGACCCTGATGCAGACCACCGAGCAGACACCGGTGCTGGTGCACGCCGGCCCCTTTGCCAACATCGCCCACGGCAACTCCTCGGTGATCGCCGATCGTATCGCCCTTGGCCTGACCGACTATGTGGTGACCGAGGCAGGTTTTGGCTCCGACATGGGGCTGGAGAAATTCTTCAACATCAAGAGCCGCCAATCCGGTATTACCCCCGCCTGCGTGGTGCTGGTGGCCACGGTGCGCGGCCTCAAGGCCAACAGCAGCCTGCTCGATATCCGCCCGGGCCAGCCGCTGCCAGCCAGCCTGCAGGGGGAAGATCTGCCGACCCTCAAGCAGGGCTGCGCCAACCTCGCCTGGCATATCCGGAACGCCCGCCGCTACGGGGTGCCGGTAGTGGTCGCAATCAACCGCTTCCCCACCGACAGCGAGGCCGAACTGGCGCTGCTGGCCCATGAAGCGCAGCAAGCCGGTGCCTGTGGCGCGGCCATCTCCAACGCCTTCACTCAGGGTGGTGCCGGTGCCAGCGAGCTTGCCCGCACCGTGGTCGCCGCCTGCGAGCAACCCGGTAAGGTGAAACTGCTCTACCCCGACGAGGCGAGCCTCGACGCCAAACTGGCGACCCTGGTGGAGTGCGGCTACGGCGGCCGCGGAGTGCAGCTATCCGACAAAGCCCGCCAGCAGCTGGCGCAACTTTCCGCCGAAGGCTGGGATCACTTGCCCATCTGCGTGGCCAAGACGCCGCTCTCCATCAGCCACGACCCCGCCCTCAAAGGGGTGCCGACCGATTTCGAGGTGCCCATCGACGAGGTGAAGCTCTGCGCCGGTGCCGGGTTCATCTATGCGCTGGCGGGCCCCATCATGACCATGCCGGGGCTGGGCAGTCTGCCTGCCTATCGCCATATCGATATCGATGAGAACGGCGAGATAGTCGGCCTGAGCTGAGCCCTTCCACAACGCCAGAAACAACAAGGCCCCGCCAATTGCGGGGCCTTCTGTTATCCATGCATCAACCCTTAGAGGGTGAAGCGCTGGGTCATATGGTGCAGGGTGTTGGCCAGCTTACTCAGCTCGACGCAAGCCTGGGCGATCTGATGAGCGCCCTGGGCATTCTCGTCAGCGGCATTGTGAATGTTGACGATGCTGCGGTTGAGCTCTTCGGTCACCGCGTTCTGCTCTTCGGTGGCGGTGGCGATCAGGGTGTTCATGTCGGTGATGCGCACCACGGCACCATTGATGGTCTCGATACTGGTACCGGCATCCCGTGCCAGACCGACACTCTCCTGCATCTGGTGACGACTCAGCTGCATGGCGTTGCCCGCCTCGGCGGCGCGGCTCTGCAAGAGCTCGATCATCTTGCTGATCTCGGCGGTGGAGTCCTGGGTACGCTGGGCCAATGAACGCACTTCATCCGCAACGACCGCAAAACCACGACCCTGCTCACCGGCACGGGCCGCTTCGATGGCGGCGTTAAGAGCCAGCAGGTTGGTCTGACCGGCGATATCGCGGATCACATCCAGCACCACGCTGATGTTGGCGCTGTCGGCCTCCAGCTGCTGCACTACTGTGCCTGCTTGCTCAATCTTGACCGACACCTCTTCGATGCTGGCAATCGAACTGCGTACCACTTCGCTGCCGGCAGCAGAGGTACGGGAGGCATCCTTGGCGGCGCTCATGGCATCCGTGGTGTTGCGGGCCACTTCATTAACGGTGGACTGCATCTCGTTCATGGCGGTCGCCACCTGGGAGACTTCGTTCTGCTGGATGGCCATGCCGCTGGCAGACTGGCTGGAGATGGCGCTCACCTCCTCCACCGCGCTGCTGAGTTGGCTCACGGAGCCGGCGATCTCGCTCACCAGATCGGAGAGGGAGCCCTGCATCCGGTTGATGGCGGAGCCCAGCTGACCCAGTTCATCGCGGTTGAAGCGGCTGTCACGGATCCACTGCTGCAGTTCGCCCTGACCCAGATCGCCATTGGCAATGCGCTGGGCCTGACGGGCCAGCATGATCAGCGGATCGCGGATCTGGCGGGTCAGAACCACGGAGAGCACCACCACAAGAAGCAGACCGAGCACCAGTGCGATGGTGACGCTCAGGTTGGCTGATTGGTAAGAGGCGACAATGTCGCTGCGGGATTCAGACGCATAACCATGGTTAATCTGGATAAGTGAGGCCACTGACTTGCTCAGCGCGGTGTAAAGGGGAACCCCCTCCTCAAGGAAGATGCGTTGGGCTTCGGCAAGCTGATCGCTGTCTTGCAGCTGTTTGACTCGCTGGTGCAGGGCGACATAACGATCCCAGTCAGATTTCACCGTATCGAAGGTACGGCGCTCCGCCACATCCTCAGGCCAGATCGTCTTGTCATGGGCAATCAGCTGCTGCGCGATCGAGTTAAGCTGTTGACTGGCAATATTCCGATATTCAGCCCTTTTCAGCGGCTCGGCAGCCACCACGAAATAACCCAGCTCATAACGACGCAATTCACCGAGAGAATCCCCGATCGCGCTGGTGCGATTGACCGCAGGCAAGATGCTGTCGGTAAACCGGATGGCAACATCATTCATATTGCCAAACTGGACAAGGGCAAAACCGCCGATAAAGGCGACCATCAAACCGAGCACGGCAAAGCCGGCGGTGAGTTTTTTACCTATGGTCATGGTACTGGTATTCATGGGATATCCTGGTGGTCGTTAAATTCGTAGCACTCGTCCGGTTCACGCCCTCCTGGCATGAACTATCTGGCCACCTGTTCAGTGGCGCACCATCCAACCTTGATGAATATCTCTGAATTCCATGAGCGGCAGCGAGAGCCGAGAGGGGCGGTAGAATAGCCGGATTATTGCGGTTCGGAAAGAGTCTTGTGATTAAAATTAAATCAACCCAAATGACCCCACTCAAAACAGGGGTCATTTGGATGAAAGATCAACTATTAGGGGTGAAGGCTTAATAGCGGAAGCGCCCAATCTTATCCATCACATCGCTGGCTAACTTATGCATCTGCTGACTTTGTTCATCCTGCTGGTTAGCCAAACGGGTCGATGCGGTTGCCGCTTCATGAATGTTGCTGACATTTCGACTGATATCATCGGTGACCTTGGACTGCTCCTCTGCAGCACTGGCTATCTGGGTCGCCATATCCTGGATCCGGTCTGCTGACATAACTATCGTCGCAAGCTCGGTCACGGCAAGCTCTGCATCCTGCAATGCCAGCTCACTCAAGTTTTTCCCCTCTCCCATGGTACTCACAGCTTCTGCCGTGGTCTGACGAAGGCGCTCGATCATGCCTTGGATCTCTTTGGTTGAAGCCTGGGTTTTGGACGCCAACCCCCTGACCTCATCCGCAACCACCGCAAACCCCCGACCATGCTCCCCGGCACGAGCGGCCTCAATCGCTGCATTCAGAGCCAACAAATTGGTCTGTTCCGAAATGGTACGGATCACATCGAGAATCGAACCGATCTGTTGACCCTGTTGCTGCAACTCGGCAATCCGCTGTGCCACCACATCTACTTGCACACTCAGCTCACGGATACCACTAGCGGAATTACTCACCACATGCTGACCTCTATGCACCGCTTTGCGGGTCTCATCTACAGCATCAGCGGTAATCTGTGCACTGCTGGAGACGGAATCCGCCGTCGAGGCCATTTCGTGGATGGCAGCTGCAACCAGTTCAATCTCTTCCAATTGCCGATGGCTATTGGACAATCCTTGCTGAGCCAGCTCGGCAGATTGGTGGGCAGCTAGCTGCAGGTCGCGGCCACTTTGTGCCGTATCACTCACAATATGATGAATAGTGCTGACAAACCGGTTGATCCCCTCAGCCAACTCGCCAGTCTCATCTTTACGCATCACATTGAGGCGTTGGGTCAAGTCCCCTCCGGCGGCAGAAAGACGTCTGACCATGCTGGCGGTCTGTTGTACCGGGCGCGAGATGGATCCGGCAGCCCAGGCCAAACCGACAAGACCAAGGCATGCCACCACGATCCCAACCAGCAGTTGCATCCACAAACTCTCGCTGAAATCAGCGGCTCTCGCCTGTTCAGCCTGATCAGCATCTGCAAACAGCGCCGTATCAGCCACCTCAATGATGATCCCCCAGGCTTTAGTGACCCCTTTAAGATGGATTGGCACCAGCACGCGCAACTGACCCGAAACTTGCTGACTACTGGCCTCTCCTTTGTTGAGCAGATCCATCAAGCCAGACTCTTCAAGCCGCCCCCCGATCACATCAGGTTGCGCCGAATCCGCGGCGATGATGCCGTGTGGACTGATGATCCTGACCCGGCTCTGGCCAGAGAACACTTGGCCACTTACCTGCTTGGCCAACTGTTGCAGGTAATTGAGGGAATAGTCGACCCCGACCATCCCCAGATAGCGGCCCTGATCCAGAACGGGCACAACAAAAGAGGTCAACAGCGTCGGTTGGCCATTCACGGTATAAACGGAAGGGTCGACAGCACAGGCGGCCAGGCTCTCCATCGGACAGAGATACCATTCCGATGCCCGGATACCGGTCTTGCTCAAACTCTTGCTGTAGTAGTCGCCCAGCGGTTTGATGGTGAACCCGGCTGGACCACGACTCCAGTAGGGGGCAAAGTTGCCAGTGGCCTGGCTATGTACCCCGTCAGTCAAATAGGTACTGTCCTGACCATCAAAGGTATTAGGCTCCCAACCACTGTAGATACTGAGAAAGTCGCTGTTCCGTTCAGCAACATCCTTGAGCAAGGCAGTCACGGTAGCCCGATCCAATGGCCTGGGTTGATGAACATTGCCAGCCAGCATGGCGGCAAGTGTCTCTGCTGTATTAAGGGCTTGTTCAAAGGTGCCTGCGATCTCGCCGGCTTGTTGACCAGCCAGAGCCATTAGCCATCGTCCGGCATCCTGACGAGTTGTCTCGCGCATTTCGCCCTGAATACCACCTTGCATAGTCGCAAGAGACAGATAGCTATACCCGACCACACTCAACACGGTAGCCAGTAAAATACAGCCACCAAAAAACATGACCTGATGTTTGATTGAACGAAACACGGCTACTCCAACCTGTAAATGATGCCCTGCTGGTAATGGCAAGCATCTTAAGAGGGGACAGGTTGGTTCCGAAGAGCTACCAGTCAGGATTTTCACACTTTGAGCGCTCGATCACGAACATGAAATATTCGTTTACGAAAATCGAGAAAGTGGTCGATGCAGGGCCATCATCTCTGGCCATCGCCCATGAAAAACGCCAGCAATGGCTGCTGGCGTCTCGTTTATTCAGCAAGGCGGTTACAAAACAACCGCCATCTTATCCGCGCAGGCCGCCCAGAAATTCGGCCCGGGTATCTGGCTGAGTCTTGAACACCCCGCCGAGGGAGGTGGTGGTGGTGTAGGAAGTGGAATCCATCACTCCTCGCGCCTTGACGCAGTAGTGGGTCGCCTTGATGCTGATGGCCACATCCTTGGTACCAAGCAGGGTCTGCAACGCCAGCAGGATCTGCTGGGTCAGCCGCTCCTGCACCTGGGGACGGCGGGCGAAGAACTGCACGATGCGGTTGATCTTCGACAGGCCAATTACTTTGCCACGAGGGATATAGGCCACATGGGCCATGCCGTCGATGGTGACGAAGTGGTGTTCGCAGGTGCTGGTGAGGCTGATGTCCCGCACCATGATCATCTCGTCCACCTGCATCTTGTTCTCGATCACCGTCACCTTGGGGAAGGTGGAATAATCGAGGCCGGAGAAGATCTCGTTGACGTACATCTTGGCGATGCGATGCGGCGTCTCGGCCAGACTGTCATCGGCCAGATCCAGCCCCAGCGTCTCCATGATGGAGCGCATATGGCCTTCGATCTTCTCCCGCTTCTGCTGGCTGTTAAGCTCGTTGGTGACCAGGGGGGTTTCCAGTCCCTGGGCTTCGAGGGCAGCCCTGACCAGCAAGGCTTCCGGACTTAAGGTTGTCATTATCTTCTCTCCCACGCTCAGGGACTGTGAGGGCAGCTCAAGGAGCAACCCCTTATGTTATGGCGGCGTACAGGGCCGACGGTATCGCTGTAATGGTCGCCACACGGGATGTGACGGCCATCTGTTATGGCGGCATAGTAAACGGCCATTGCCGCCAAGATTCAAGTCAACTTGTGCGTCACCTCATACTTTATGGCCATCACCCCCCGTTTTAGCGCCGATTACTCCGAGATTCCCTTGAGATAACCTGCCCATCCCCGGGGATTTTTGTGATAATCCCGCCTTCAATCATAGAAAGAGGTCATGACGATGGGATTTGATACCAGCGGACTACTCCCCTTAAGCGATGCCCTGCAAGGGATGCTGGAAAAACTCGCCTGCTGCTGCGACAGCGAGCAGTTGCCCCTGCCAAAGGCCCTTGGCCGGGTTCTTGCCAGCGACATCGCCTCTCCCCTCGCCGTGCCCCCCTTCGACAACTCTGCCATGGACGGTTATGCCGTACGCCTTGCAGATCTCGCTAGCGGCACCCCGCTCATCATGGCGGGCAAAGCCTTTGCCGGTCAGCCCTATCAGGGCGAGTGGCCCGCCGGCCACTGCGTGCGGATCATGACCGGCGCCCCGGTTCCCGCAGGCACAGATGCGGTGGTGATGCAGGAAGAAACGCAGGCCGACGGCGATCGGATCACTTTTCTGGCACAACCCGAACCGGGCCAGAATATCCGCCGCGCCGGCAGCGATATCGGCAAGGGCGCCTGCGTGCTGCCAGCCGGTACTCGCCTAACCCCGCGCGAAATGCCACTGCTGGCCTCCCTCGGCGTGGCTACCGTGCCGGTACGCCGCCCGCTGAAAGTGGCCATCTTCAGCACCGGTGACGAGCTCAAGCCGGTCGGCACCCCGCTGGCCCACGGCGATATCTATGACTCCAACCGCTACGGCGTGCGGGCCATGCTGGCGCGCATGGGCTGCGACTGCCTCGACCTTGGCATCATCCCCGACGATCCCGCCCAGCTGCGCGCCGCCTTTATCCGCGCCGACGAAGAGGCCGATGTGCTCATCACCACCGGCGGCGTTTCGGTAGGGGAAGCGGACTTCACCAAACAACTGCTGGACGAGCTCGGCGAGATTGGCTTCTGGAAGCTGGCCATAAAGCCGGGCAAGCCGTTTGCCTTTGGTCGTCTGCCCCGCGCCTGGTTCTTCGGCCTGCCGGGCAACCCCGTCTCCGCCATGGTTACCTTCGATCAGCTGGTGCAACCGGCGCTGGCCAAGCTGGCGGGCCAGCAGTTCGAGCGCCCGCTTCAGCTACAGGCCATTGCGGCCGAGCCACTCAAAAAGAGCCCGGGCCGACTCGACTTCCAGCGCGGCATCATGAGCCAAGGGCCAAACGGCCTCGAGGTGCGCAGCACCGGCTCTCAGGACTCCGCCGTGTTCAGCTCCCTGTCGCAAGCCAACTGCTACATCGTTCTTGAACGGGAACGGGGCCTCGTCGCCGCGGGCGAGACGGTGACCGTGGAGCCATTCGGGGTATTGCTGCTGTGAGCGAGATCCTGAGCGACGCCGAACTGCTGCGCTACAACCGCCAGATCATCCTCAAGTCCTTCGATTTCGAGGGGCAGGAGGCGCTTAAACAGGCCCGTGTGCTGGTGATCGGTGCCGGTGGCCTTGGCTGCGCCGCCAGCCAGTATCTGGCAGTTGCCGGGGTTGGCCAGCTCACCCTGGTCGATTTCGACAAGGTGGAGCTCTCCAACCTGCAGCGTCAGGTGCTGCACAACGATGAGCGCATTGGCCACTACAAAGTAGACTCCGCAGCGCAATCGCTTCGTGCCCTCAATCCCTGGCTCAACGTCGAGACCCACGCTGCCGTGGCCGATGAGGCGCTGCTCGATGCCTTGCTGCCCCGGCATCAGCTGGTATTGGATTGCACTGACAACCTGGCCATTCGCAACCTGCTGAATCACAAGGCACGCCAACACAGGGTTCCGTTAGTCAGTGGTGCCGCCATCCGGCTGGAGGGGCAGCTCTGCAGCTTCACCTGGCAGGAAGGTGAACCCTGCTACGCCTGCCTCAGCGCCCTGTTTGGCGAGCAGGCACTCACCTGCGTCGAGGCGGGCGTGCTCGCCCCCGTGGTGGGATTGGTGGGCAGCCTGCAAGCGCTGGAAGCTATCAAGCTCTTGGCAGGTATGGGCAAAAGCTACAGCGGCCGCCTGCTGATGATCGACGGCCTGAGCGGCACCTTCCGCGAGATGAAGCTACCCAAGCGCCCCGACTGCCCGGTCTGCTCCCATCCATAAAGCAAACGGGATCAAAAAAGCCGAACCCTGTGGTTCGGCTTTTTTGATCACGATGTAGCAATGGCATCAGGGATCAGAAGATCCCCTTGGCTTTGACCTTTTTCATATTCGCGACCTGACTGGAGAGATCCTCGATCAAAGGTTCTGCTTCTGTGCCGACAACACTCTGTCGAGCGGGGGCACTGGCCAGTCGCTGGATCAATCTGTGCTGCTCGCGGATCAGCCGAGATTGCTCTTCCAGTTGGCGAGAGAGCAGCTGGATACTGCTGGCAAGGGGAGCCAGATCCTGCTCGGCCCCTGCTAATGGCAGCTTGCCAGCGATGGCTTCGGCCAACTGGTCATGATCCAACGCAGCAGGCAGCCCCTGTCTGAGTTCATCCCACATCTCGGCGGGTTGTTGCTCGCCAAGCCGGCTGACAATCTCGTCCACCAGTGAAGTGGTATCACTCTGTCCCAGCTGTGGGGCCAGTCTGGCCACTATCTCGTCGATCATCACATCTGCGGCAGGCTGTGCCTCACCAGCGACCTCCCCCAGATTGAAACCACAGCTGGCAAAGGCATGACGCAGGGTCGTCATGCTCACCTGCTCCGGCCCCAGCGCATTGGCGATCGCCTTGCAGAGGTTGGGCGCCAACACATACATGAACATGCCGGAGAGGTAGATATCCTTGTGGAAACGGCTCTTGGAGAAGTCAAACTCCTCGCTGCCCTCCTGGATCTTGCGCGCCCGTTGATACCAGTTCTGCAATACCCCGACCGCATAGCGATCAGACTCCAGCGCACCCGGATCCATGTAGATGGAGAAGGTCATGCGCTTGAGTTGACTACTCATCGTCAACCTCGGCCATCACAGGCGCTTCGCGATAGACTTCATCCTCTTCCGTGGTGTAGAGGCAGATTTCACGAGCCAGCGCGGACTGGGCATCGTCCAGTAGCTCGACACGGTCACCCAGGGTGGGATAGGCCGCCTTGATCGCGTCATAAATCAGAGATGCACCGCCACCGACCAGATAGACACGGTTCGGGTTCTTGGCGAACTTCTTCGCTTCATGCGCAACCTGAGTGCCCAGCTCGTCGATCTTGTTTTGCATCTTCTCGAGGATCTTGGGGATCTGGCTCTCATCGTTGACCACATCGCGTACAAAGCTCATGTCGTGACGACGCTTGATAAACTCGTTGGCCACCAGATAGCTGGAGTCGCTGTCTGCTGCGGCCAGCGCCTTGCGGGTAGCGTCGGTCACCATGGAGACACCGATCTCGTTGTTACCGTAGACATCGGAGACATCGTCAAACTCGCCGACGATGATCCCCATGTCCAGGGTGGTGCCGCCACAATCGATCACCAGCGTCTTGGTGAACTCGTTGCAGCCCGAACCGATCAGACGGGAGAGCGCCGCAGGCAGGCTCTCCGGCATCACTTCGACGCTGACGATGTTGAACAGTTCACCCTTGTTGAGGGAGATGGCCCGCATCAGGTTGCGGCGTTTCTTCTCGATCTTCTCTTCGTTACGCTGGCAATCGTCCGGGTTGTAAAACTCGGTGATGGGCAGGGTTACGGTGATGGCGACATCGCACGGCGTCACACCGGTCTGCAACAGGGCATGATGTACGGAGAGCAGGTTGAGATCGTCATACTGGTACTCCACGTGGGTGGTGGCCAGAGACTTGTCGGAAGTCGCGTCGTAGGTGTACTTGGTGTTGCCTATCTCGTAGTTGTAGATCTTCTTGTCTTTACGCAATGCGGCGCTCTTCCAGTCCTTGCGAAAGGAGTTGGGAGAGATGATGGTCTTGAGCACCTTGTTCTCAATCCAGCTCACCTTGACGTTGGTCGAGCCATCATCGATGGCCATTTTCATTACTTCAGACATGAGGAAACACCTGTTAATAGATCAGAAATGGGTCCGATTGCCTTGCCTTATGCCTTTGGCAAGGCGATCGAACCAATACATACACGGGGTAAAAGGGCGACAAGTTTAATGGGTTTCTAAAATCCGGTGAAGCAAATGATTAAATCCTGAAGGATCTTCCGCGGGCCAGGCGTGGTGGCCGTTGGGGGTGTGGATGGTAGCGTTGGGCAGGGCGGCAAACTGCTCTACCCGTTTGGCCAGCGGCAGGTAGTCGTGACTGGTGGAGATGATGGCCACCGGCTGCCAGATGGCGCCGAGCCGGGCGCGTACCGACCAGCCGGGTAGTGCCTCCAGCAGCGCCTTGTAGGTTTTCTTTTTATTGCGCACGAAACGCAGTCGGAAGGTGTGGCGCACCTGTGCCAGATCCGGGCCCGGGAAGAGCTCGCGTCCCAGCCACCAGGCGAGCGGGCGCATGCCAAACCAGCGCAGCCACTTGAGGCGCTGGGCGTAACGCTCCTGCTCTTTGGGGGTCTCCAGCAGAAACTCGCTAAAACCGTTGACCAGCACCAGCCCCTGCACCTTGTGGGGCAGTTGCAGCGCCAGCTCCAGCGCGACCATGGCCCCCAGCGACAATCCCACGACCCAGGCGGGTTCTGGCTGTGCATCGAGCCAGTTCACCACATCGGCTGCCAGGGTCGCCACATCGAACGGCCCCTCCTGCATGCTCTGGCCGTGGCCGCGCAAGTCCAGCGCCACCACCCGGTAGTGCTCGGAAAACCGTTCGATCTGCGCCTGCCAGTCGAGGCTGGAGGAGCCCAGCCCATGCAGCAGCAACAGCAAGGGGCCCTCCCCCGCACTGCGCAGGGCAAGACCGTTGAATTTCATCACCTGATTGCGGCGCATCAGTGTATTGCCTCTCGACTCATCACCTGAACCATCTCTTGTTGTTATGTTGCCCGTGGCCATCCTGCCACGTTATCAGCACGGCGCCCAATCAGCCTTCGCTGACCAGACTCACCGCCTTGATATAAGCGTAGATCTGCTGCTCCGGCGCCAGCGCCAGCCGCTTGGCGGAGCGGCTGGTGATCCGAGCCAGCAGTATCTGCTCACCCAGCGCCAACTGCAACAGGGTCTGGCCGGGGCGCACCTCGCGCACCGCCAGCAGACGGGTGACGAGACAGTTGGAGAGGCTGGAGTGCTCGATGGGGGCCGTGGCGATCACCACATCGCGCCCCGCCACCTTGATCTGCAAGGGACCGCTCTCATCCGGCACCTGGGTCATGGTGACCCGCAGTTGCTGCTCACCGAGCTGCAGGGTCGCCATCTGCTCCTCTTCATCGTAGTGAGAGAGGGTCGCCGCCAGCATCACCCCGGCATCGTCACGGCTGGCGAGTGACAGGTCAGTACGGGCGAAGATTTCGCTCGGCCTGCCTTGCGCCTCCACCCTGCCACCTTCCAGCAGCACCAGCTTATCGCAGAGCAGGCTCACCTCCTCCATGGCGTGGCTAACGAAGATCATCGGGATGCCGCTCTCCTGCTGCAACCCCTTGAGCACATGGGCCTGATGGATGCGGCTGCGCCGATCGAGCGCCGAAAAAGGCTCATCGAGCAGCAGCAGATCGGGCTCGGCCAACAGCGCCCGGGCCAGCGCCACCCGCTGGCGCTGGCCACCGGAGAGGCCGTGGGCTGGCTGGGCCAGCAGTTCGGCAAAACCGAGCCGAGTCGCCAGCGCCTCGGGCTGCCAGCGTCCTCGCCCCTTGCGGGTCGCCAGTTGCAGATTGCCGAGCACCGTCAGATGGGGGAAGAGCCGCGAGTCCTGAAACACCAGCCCGATCCGGCGCGCTTCGGGCAGCAGTTGAGCATACTCCCGATCGCACCACCGCAAGCGATCCCCGTTTTGGCGATCGAGCCCGGCGATGATGCGAAGCAGTGTACTTTTGCCGCAGCCGGAGGGGCCGAACAGGCCAAGGATCCCCCCCAGTTCGAGAGTCAGTGCGCAATCGAGGGTAAAGGAGCCAAACTCGCGCCGGACATGGAGGTTCAAGGAATGGCGGTGCGGCTCGTTCACTGGCGGCATAGTAGCGGGCTGGTTCATCCAAACACTCTCCGCTGTCGGCGCTGCAACACACCGTAGACCAGCACCAGCATCACCAGCGAGAAGGCCATCAGGCCGCCCGCCAGAATATGGGCGTTCTGGTAATCCATCGCCTCCACGTGATCAAACAGGGCTATCGAAAGCACCTGGGTCTCGCCCGGAATATTGCCGCCAATCATCAGCACCACGCCAAACTCCCCCAGGGTGTGGGCAAAGCCCAGCGCCGCCGCCATCACGAAGCTGGGCAGGGTCATCGGCAAAATGATGTGGAAGAAGCGCTCCAGCGAGCCGAGCCCCAGGGTCGCAGCGGCCTCCAGCTCCTTGTTACCCATGTTGACAAAGGCGGAGGTGAGCGGCTGCACCACGAACGGCAGCGAATAGAGGATGGAGGCGAACAGCAGGCCGAGAAAGCTGAAGGCAAGAGGGGCACCAAAGGTGTCGCGCCACCAGGCGCCGAAGCCATATTCGGGGGAGAAGGCGAGCAGCAGATAAAAACCCAGCACTGTGGGGGGCAGCACCAGCGGCAGCGCCACCAGCGCCTCCACCAGCGGCCGCAGCCGATTCTGACTGCGCGACAGCCACCAGGCCAGCGGCGGAGCCAGCAACAGCAAAATCGCTGTTGTACTGGCCGCAAGCTTCAGGGTGAGCCAGACCGCCAGCAGATCCCCTTCACTCATTGCCGACCTCCCGGTTGATAAATGCCTCCAACGGCATGGTCTCCATCCTCATTGCAAAGAGTGGCCGACCCGAAGGCCGACCACTCAGGGTATTGCGTCAACCCCATCCCCTTATTGGGGCAAGACATAGCCCGCAGCCTTGATCTGCGCCTGACCTGGCCCCTTGAGCCAGGCGACCAGCGCCTCGACCGCGGCGCCTTTCTTCAATACCAGCCCCTGCTGCTCGATGGGGGGATAGAAGCTCGCAGGCACTGCCCAGGCTTCACCAGTCTTGCCCGCTTCCACCAGATTGGCCCAGGCGACAAAGCCCAGCTCGGCATTGCCAGTGTCGACAAATTGCCAGGTCTGGCCGATGTTGGCGCCGGTCAGCAACCGGTACTGCTTGGTATCGATCTTGAGATGGGTGAGGGTCGCCATGGCGGCTGCACCATAGGGGGCGGTACGGGCATTGGCGATGGCGAGGTTGCCTTTCCATCTGCGCAGGGTCGCCTCGTCAGGGGCCGGCCCCCCTTTCTTCCACAGCCCCAGCTGGCCGATGGCGTAGGTGAAGCGATCGCTCCCCTTGCCCTCTTTTTCCAGCTTCTCGGGGGTCGCCGCATCGGCGGAGAGGAAGAGATCGAACGGCGCGCCGTGACTGATCTGGGTGTAGAGCACTCCGGTGGCGGCAGACGAGATGGCCAGGGTGTGGCCGGTCTTGGCGGTAAACTCCTTGCCAATACGCTCGATGGTTCCCTTGAAGTTGGCAGCCACAGCCACCTTCACTTCATCAGCCTGCACGGCACCGGTATGCAAGGTGGCGGCGCAGACGCCGGCGATGACAACAGATAACAGCGGTTTCATTCCCTTTCTCCTGATGGGGCCCGCACATCCGCGCCCCTTGGCGGGGCCGTGGTTCCCGTTGAACCTGCGCCCCTCGTGATGAACAGGTCAGGCTTGCCAGCGGGCAGCGGCGGCGTTGTCGCTCTCCTTGGCCTCGACCCAGCGTTGCACACCCTCGGCGGTCAGCTCTTTTTTCCAGAACGGCGCCCGGGTTTTCAAGAAATCCATGATGAAGTGACAGGCATCAAAGGCTGCGTCGCGGTGGGCACTGCTCACCACCACCAGCACGATCTGATCGCCGAGCAGCAGCTCGCCAATGCGGTGAATCAGGGTGCACTCCTGCAGTGGCCAGCGCTCGCGCGCCTCCTGCACGATGGCGGCCAGAGCCTTCTCGGTCATGCCGGGGTAGTGCTCGAGGGCCAGCCCCTTCACGTGCTCCCCCTGATTGAAGTCGCGCACCTTGCCGACAAAGCTGACCACGGCGCCGGTGTCCTGCCGGGTGGCAAGGCGGGCATATTCGTCAGCCAGCGAGAAATCCTCCCGCTGTACCAGAATGCGATCCGTCATGGTTGCGTTGCTCATCCTTAACCTCCGGTCGTTACTGGAGGGGCAGGGAAGAAGGCCACCTCATCGCCACCACACAGCTCAGTGGTGCGATCCACGGTCATTATTTCACTCATCATCAACCTCCGGTAACCGGAGGGAAGAAGGCGACCTCATCGCCATCGGTGATGGGCGTGTCGAGAGGCACCAGGGTCTGGTTGACCGCAACCAAGAGCTTGCCTGCTTCCAGCGCCAGCGCCCACTTGTCGCCGCGCTCACACAGGGCTGCACGCAGCTGCTCGGCAGTGGCGTATTCGCAAGGCAGGCTCAGCTCGTCGCATGCCACCAGCTCTCTTACTTGCGCAAAAAAGAGTACCTTGATCATGCTTGCTCCCCACTATTTGACCCCAACTGAAAATGGCCGGACTTGCCGCCTTTTTTCTCTACCAGACGTACCTGTTCGATCACCATGTCTTTTTGCACCGCCTTGCACATGTCGTAGATGGTCAACGCCGCTACCGACGCAGCGGTCAAGGCCTCCATCTCCACCCCGGTCTTGCCAGAGAGCTTGCAGAGGGTGCGAATATGCACCCGGTTCTGCTCGGCCAGCGGCACTATCTCCACCTCGACTCGGGTCAATGCCAGCGGATGACAGAGGGGAATGAGATCCGCGGTCTTCTTGGCCGCCATGATGCCGGCGATGCGGGCGGTGGCGAACACGTCACCCTTGTGGTGCTGACCGCTCAGGATCAGGGCCAGCGTTTCCGGCGCCATGGCGACAAACGCCTCGGCGCGAGCCTCACGCTCGGTCACCAGCTTGTCGGTCACATCCACCATGTGGGCTTCGCCGCTCTGGTTGAGATGAGTCAGGTTGGAATGGTTCTGGTTCATCACTTGCCCTCAAAGATGGGAGACAAAGTTGCACGGCTTGGTGCGGGCATCAAGCTGATCGCGGATAAGCTTCTCCCACCCCAGCTGGCAGGCGCCGGTAGAGCCGGGCAGGCAGCAGATCAGGGTTCGATTGGCCAAACCCGCCAGCGCGCGACTCTGCATGGCGGAGCCCTTGATTTCGGCAAAGGAGAGCTGGCGGAACAGTTCGCCAAAACCCTGAACGGTGCGCTCGAACAGCACGCCGACCGCCTCGGGCACCCGGTTCTGCTCGTTGAAGCCGGTACCGCCGTTGACCAGCACCACCTGCACCCCTTCATCGGCGATCCACTCGCTCACCTGGGCTCGAATGCGAAACAGGTTGTCGGGGCAGAGCGCCCGATCGGCCAGCAGATGGCCCGAGTCGGTAAGGGCCGAGACCAGATAGTCGCCCGAGCTGTCATCGGCGGCAGTGCGGCTGTCGGAAACCGTCAGCACGGCGATCTTGAGGGGAATAAATGCGTTGTGTTTCTGTCCCATCGGGCAGCTCCTTGTGGCTATGGGCCGTCAACGAGGCAGGAAGAGAAGGGGTATGAGAGGCCAGCTGTCAGAGCACAAAAACGGACGCAGACAGGGGTGACCAACTTGCTCAAGCGTGTGACGGCGGGCTGATTCTATCAAAGGTTTCACGAGATATGGGATTTAAAAGACACACAAATCTGATGCTTGTCCCATATATGAACAAAACGCAGGCCGGGCAAACCCGGCCTGTCGTCGCAGGATCAGAACCCTTTCACCCCGGTCATGTCGGGCAGCTGGTGCGCAATCCCCTTGTGACAGTCGATGCAGGTACTTTCACCACTGGCCAGATTGGTAGAGTGCATCTTGGCGGCACGCTGCCCCTGCAGGGAGAAGTCCATGTACTCGAAGTTGTGGCAGTTGCGGCACTCGCGCGAATCGGTCTCTTTCATTCGTTGCCACTCCCGCTCCGCCATCTCGCGCCGGTGCGACTCGAACTTCTCGCGGGTATCCACCTTGCCGGTGATCATGCCCCACAGCTCCTTGGATGCCTGCACCTTGCGGATGATCTTGTAGGTCCACTCATGGGGTACGTGACAATCTGGGCAGCTGGCCCGCACACCGGAGCGGTTGGCGTAGTGGATGGTATCGCGGTACTCCTCGAACACGTTGTCCTTCATCTCGTGACAGCTGGTACAGAAGGCCTCGGTGTTGGATGCTTCCATGGCGGTGTTGAAACCACCCCAGAAAATCACGCCACCGAAGAAGCCCATCAGCAGGATGACCCAGAGAGCCGCCTTCGATGGTGACTTGAAGGTGGTCCACAGACGCTGGATAAAGCCGGGTAATTTCATCTATGGATTCCTCAGTTCAGCGCTTCAACCGGTTTAAAGGTATTTTCCACCAGCGGCTTGGCATCCGCTTGCGGCACATGGCACTGCAGGCAGAAGTAGCGACGCGGCGACACTTCACCCAGGGTCAGGCCGTCGCGGGTCTCGAAGTGAGTCGGACTGATCTTGGGAGCCTTCATGGCACTGGCATTCTTGAAGCTGTGGCAAGCCAGGCACTTGTTGACCTTGGTATCCACCTCATAGTTGCGAAT
This sequence comes from Aeromonas sp. R1-1, assembly GCF_040908495.1. Classification (NCBI taxonomy): domain Bacteria; kingdom Pseudomonadati; phylum Pseudomonadota; class Gammaproteobacteria; order Aeromonadales; family Aeromonadaceae; genus Aeromonas; species Aeromonas sp. R1-1. Next base: position 17,154 of record NZ_JBFODV010000239.1, read on the forward strand.
GTCGTGGGGGATCAGCGGCGGCTGATGCATGTACTGGCGATCGTAGGGCGCGCCATCCTTGCGGAAGTTTTTCAGGGGTGCGGCGGTGGCATCGGTCACCAGATCGGTGGCGCCACGCTCGGACTTGAGGCCACCGGTACTGTTGGTGATCTCGGGGGCCGCTGCCATCAAGGATCCCGCCATCAGGCAGGCCAGCATTGCTCCAATCAGCTTTTTCATTATTTGTTCTCCGACGTTTTTTCTGCCTTGACGGCAAAACCTACAGTGATTTCAAAAACTTGTTCCGCGCAGACATCGATGCAGCGGCCACAGTTGGTACACTCCTGAGCCGCAATCAAGGGCCCGTGACCGCGCTTGGCACCGTGAACAGGCCCGCGCAGGATGGGACGCTCCGGGCAGACCGCATAACAATCCATGCAGTTGTTGCACCGCTCGCGCCCCTTGGCAGAAATCTTGATAAATCCGACCCGGTTGACCAGGGCATAGAAGGCCCCCACCGGACAGAGATGACCGCACCAACCCCGCTCAACCACGAAGAGATCGAACAGGAACAGCGCTGCAAGCAGGGCCCAGCCCGCCCCCATGCCAAACAGCAGACCGCGCATGGCGAGCGACACCGGATTGACCAACTCCCACGCCATCACCCCGACCACCGCTGGCACCACCAGCACCATGGCCAGCAGCCAGTAGCGGGTCGCACGGCTGAACTGGCCATTGCCCTTGAGGCCAAGTCGCCCCCTGAGCCAAGCTGCGGCATCCGTGATGAGGTTGACCGGACAGACCCAGGAGCAGAACACCCTCCCCCCGACCAGCCAGTAACCGGCCAGCACAATGGCAGCCCCCAGCCAGAGAGTGGTGATGGGCCAGTGACCCGCCGCCAGCGACTGCAACAGCGTGAGGGGATCGGTCAGCGGCACCGTCTCCAGCAACAGCGAGCTGGAGAGGTTGCCCTTGAGGATCCAGATGCCGGCCAGCGGCCCCAGCAAAAACAGCCCGAGCACGCTGAACTGACTCAGCCGACGCAGCAGCAGGAAGCGATGGGAACGCCACCACCCCAGCTTGATGCTCGCCTCTTCCCCCGGATAACGACTCATAACCCCTCCGGTTTGCGGGTGGGCAGGGTGAGCCTGTCGCCGATGAGCGACTTGTTCCCCGCCTTGGCCTTCTCTTCCCAGCCGAGCCGGTAGTGATGACCCAGCTCACCTTTGGCGAGCTGGCGTGGCACCACCTTGATGGCAGCTTCCTCCAGCACGCAGGCATGCTCACACTTGCCGCAGCCGGTACAGATATCGCTGTGTACCGTGGGCAGGAACATGGCGTGTTTGCCGGTACGCTGGTTATGCTGCAGCTCAAGAGTGATCGCCTTGTCAATCAGCGGGCAGACCCGATAGCAGACATCACAGCGCAGCCCCAGATAGTTGAGACAGGTCTCGTGATCGATGAGCACTGCCACCCCCATCCGGGCCTGATCGATGTCGGTCATCTGCTGATCCAGCGCACGGCTCGGACAGGCCACCACGCAAGGGATGTCATCACACATCTCGCAGGGCACGGCACGCGCCTTGAAATAGGGGGTACCAGTGGTCACCGGGTCAAACAGCCGGGCCAACTTGAGCGTGTCGTAGGGGCACGCCTCGACGCAGAGTCCGCAGCGCACGCAGGCGCTGAGGAACTCTGTTTCATCGAGAGCGGCGGGCGGACGCAGCGCCTGAGCAGGCACAGCTTGTGCCTGCTGGCGGGCCACGCCACCGAGCCCCACGCCAAGCAGGCCCACACCGCAGGCCCCCTTGGCCATGTCGGCCAGAAACTGGCGACGACTACGACTCATCTCGCACTCCCCCGCCTTAAGCCTTCATCACCTTGACGGCGCACTTCTTGTAATCGGTCTCTTTCGAGAGCGGATCGGTGGCGTCCAGGGTCAGCTTGTTGACCAGCTGGCTCGCATCAAAGAAGGGCATGAAGACCAGTCCTTTCGGCGGACGGTTGCGACCACGGGTCTCGACCCGGGTCTTCACCTCGCCACGGCGGGAGGAGACGATCACCTCTTCACCACGACGCACGCCGCGGGCCTTGGCATCATCCGGGTGCATGAAGAGTACCGCATCCGGGAAGGCGCGATAGAGCTCGGGTACCCGACGGGTCATGGTGCCGGTGTGCCAGTGCTCCAGCACGCGACCGGTGGAGAGCCACAGATCGTACTCCTGATCCGGCGACTCGGCGGCGGGCTCGAACGGCAGGGCGAAGATGACCGCCTTGCCATCTGGCTTGCCATAAAAACGCACCCCCTCACCCGCTTTCACATAAGGGTCGAACCCTTCACGGTAGCGCCACAGGGTCTCTTTGCCATCTACTACCGGCCAGCGCAGACCACGGGCTTCGTGGTACTGATCGAACGGCGCCAGATCGTGACCGTGGCCACGACCGAAGGTGGCGTACTCCTCAAACAACCCTTTCTGGACGTAGAACCCGAAGTGTTCGGCTTCGTCGTTCAGCATCCCCTTGCTCTGCTCTTTCGGGAACTGGTTGACTTGACCGTTGGCATAGAGCACGTCGAACAGGGTTTTGCCCTTTACTTCCGGCATCTTGGCAATCAGCTCAGCCGGCCACACTTCCTCAACCTTGAAGCGCTTGGAGAACTCCATCAGCTGCCACAAGTCGGACTTGGCCCCTTCCGGCGCTTTCACCTGCTGGTGCCAGAACTGGGTGCGGCGCTCGGCGTTGCCGTAGGCCCCCTCTTTCTCCACCCACATGGCGGTGGGCAGGATGAGGTCCGCAGCCTGGGCAGTGACGGTCGGGTACGGGTCGGAGACCACGATGAAGTTGCGCGGATCGCGATAGCCAGGCAGGCGATCGGTATTCATGTTGGGGCCGGCCTGCATGTTGTTGTTACACATCACCCAGTAGGCGTTGAGCTTGCCATCTTTGAGCATGCGATCCTGCAGCACGGCGTGGAAACCCACCTTGTCGGGAATGGTCCCCTCCGGCAGTTTCCAGATCTTCTCGGCAATGGCGCGGTGCTTGGGCTCGGTCACCACCATGTCGGCAGGCAGACGGTGGGCAAAGGTACCCACTTCACGCGCGGTGCCACAGGCAGAGGGCTGACCGGTCAGTGAGAAAGGACCATTACCCGGCTCGGAGATCTTGCCGGTCAGCAGGTGGATGTTGTAGCAGAGGTTGTTGGCCCAGACGCCACGGGTATGCTGGTTGAAGCCCATGGTCCAGTAAGAGACCACCTTCTTGCTCGGGTCGGCATAGAGCTTGGCCAGCTTTTCCAGCTTCTCTTTGGAGACGCCGGAGAGCTTGGAGACCGACTCCACATCGTAATCCGCCACGAACTTGGCAAACTCCTCGAAGGTCATCGGAGTGGCATCGCCACTGTCCGGGTTCTTCGCTTTCTGCTGCAGCGGATCGGTCGGGCGCAGGCCGTAACCGATGTCGGTGGCCCCCTTCTTGAACACGGTGTGCTTGTTGACGAAGTCCCAGTTCACCTTGTCGTTCTGGATGATGTAGTTGGCGACATAGTTGAGGATCGCCAGATCGGTCTGCGGGGTGAACACCATGCCATTGTCCGCCAGCTCGAAGCTGCGGTGCTCGAAGGTCGAGAGCACGTGCACCTGCACATCCGGGTTGGAGAGACGGCGATCGGACATCCGCGACCAGAGGATGGGGTGCATCTCGGCCATGTTGGAGCCCCACAGCACGAACGCATCGGCCTGCTCGATATCGTCGTAACAGCCCATCGGCTCATCCATACCGAAAGTACGCATGAAGCCAACGACCGCAGAGGCCATGCAATGGCGGGCATTGGGGTCAATGTTGTTGGAGCGGAAACCGGCCTTCATCAGCTTGGCGGCAGCATAGCCTTCCCAGACGGTCCACTGGCCGGAGCCGAACATGCCGACGGCGGTCGGCCCCTTCTCTTTCAGGGTCGCCTTGAACTTCTCGGCCATGATGTCGAACGCCTGATCCCAGCTGATGGGGGCGAAGTCGCCATCCTTGTCGAACTGGCCGTTCTTCATCCGCAGCATCGGCTGGGTGAGGCGATCCTGTCCGTACATGATCTTGGAGAGGAAGTAGCCCTTGATGCAGTTGAGGCCACGGTTGACCGGCGCATCGGGGTCGCCCTGAGTCGCCACGACCCGACCATCCTGAGAGCCCACCAGCACGGAGCAGCCGGTACCGCAGAAGCGGCAGGGAGCCTTATCCCAATGGATGGCAGTCTTGTCGGTACTGGTGATGAGATTGGCTGCCAGCGTGGGGGCACTGACACCGGCCACGGCAGCGGCAGCTGCCACCGCGTTGGCCTTCATAAAGTCGCGTCGACTCAGCTTCATGGCATATCCTCACATTGCTTATCGCGTAATAGTTGTCGAATCTGTCGAACGGGAGCCAGCCATCAGCGGCTGAGGGCACGCCCGGCATCCCATCACTCTTTTCAGTGACCGCCCAGTTCATCGAACTGGTGGTAAATCAGGGCGGCAGAGAGCACACCCGGCATCGCCTGTATCGCATCAATGGCCGCCATGATCTGCCGCTGGCTCGGACCTTCCAGGGTCACGACCAGCTTGCCCTCGTCACTGATGGCGTGGATCTCGGCCCCTTCAAGGGCGCCAATCTGCTCGGCGAGCTGATGGCGCAAAGGGGGCTGGGTCAGCACCACCAGACTCGATACATGGAACTCCTGATCCATTGTGGCTTCTGTGTCACACGGCTTCTGACTCATTCTGACTCCTGCTTGAGGGTGGGCTGGCTCGCACCACCGGATGGGGCGGCTCGCCCGTCGACTTTGATGCTGCCAACCGGACAATCCTGCACACAGGCGCCGCAGCCATTACAGCGATCCGGCTCGACCGTCGGGGTGGGCACACGCCCCAGCACTGGAATAAAACGAATGGCATTGGGCTCACAGCTGTCCTGACAGCGCTGGCAGAACACCTGACCATTGGCCAGACAGTTGGCCTCGATATGGGCCTTGTAGTGCCAGGGGGACTCGCTGGTCGGGCGAAACACAGGCGCCTTGCAGACCGTGGCGCACTCGGTGCAGAAGGTGCATTCGCCACGCTGGAAATCGACCACCGGAAAACCGCCCTCGCCATTCACCAGGATCTGCTCCGGACAGGCCGCCAGACAGTCCCCGCAGCGGGTGCAGTCGGCGACAAATGCCGACCAGTTGACTGACCAGGGCAACTGCACCGGCGGTTCGGCAGTTCTCAGCCGCCCCCGGAACAGGCCGCG
>NZ_JBFODV010000024.1:0-4761 GCF_040908495.1 Aeromonas sp. R1-1
TGGATGCCCTCATCGCACATCCACTCATTGCGCGCTTTTGGACTGGTTGAGGCTGCACTGCTTGCCGAGATAACCGGGTAGATCCTTGGCATCGCTGCCGCAGGCGAGCCGTTTGGCCTGTTGCAGGCGGGCCGCCAGATTGGCGCTGTCCACCGGCATCCACTGCATCTGCTTGCCGAGCCAGCTGGCCCAGGCAAACTCGACGAAATAGACCTGTTTGTCCTTGCGAAAGTAGCCCGCATTCTGCAGCAGTCCGGCGAGGGTGCGATAGGGGTAATCAGGCAGCTTGTCGATGCTGCTCGGCAACTGCTCCGGGGTCAGCGGCTGCCCCTTCTCATCCTTGAGCCAGGCCCAGTGGTTGTTCTGCATCTGACTCCAGAAGTTGGCTTTATCCTGCAGACGGCCAATCACCTTGACCCGGGCATCCTTGACGCCCTGCTGCCACAACGCCTTGGTGAGATGGTGGCGGTCCACCAGCCAGTAGCTGCCATCCGGCGCAATCACCACGGGGATCTCTTTCTTTTTCATCAACTTGTCGAGCTGCTTTGCGCTCATGCCAGCCAATGTGGCCTGGGTTTCATCGACCTGGATCTGGCCGACGCCCCCCTGGGTCGGGTGCAAGGCATCGATGCCGATCTCGCACCAGTTGCCCACCGCCGTGTCGCGCTGGCACGGGGCCAACGCCCAGGCACCCTGGCTCAACACACAGGCCAGCAATAACCATGCTTTCATCGTTTGACACTCCTCACCACATTGAACTGCACAGACGCCGGGAACGCTCTTCTACCCCGATTGGGAGTGAGAGTCGAATGCTGGCGGTCAGACCAGCAAACGGGATATCATGATTTCCCATCTGTCGGCGATATTTTCTCGCCGAGTTTTCTCCCCGCTTCACACTATTTGAAGGATCCGACCCATGAAAGGATGGAGCCCCTTGCTGGCCCTGCTGGGCTGTGCTGCTGTCCAGGCTGCCGATATTCCCGCCGGAACACAACTCGCCGCCGAGCAGATTGTCGTTCGCCACCTCAAGGATGAACCTGCGAGCCTGAGCCCGCTCAAGCTGGTCGGCCTGCCGGAGTTGCAGGTACTGCGGGATCTGTTCGAGGGGCTGCTGACCCAGGGGCCGGATGGCAAACCGGTTGCCGGGGTGGCGGCCAGCTGGGAGAACAAGGGCAACCAGTTCTTTACCTTCCATCTGCGCCCGGATGCGCGCTGGTCCAACGGCGATCCGGTCAAGGCCGGCGACTTCGTCTACGGCTGGCGCAAACTGGTCGATCCGAAAGAGGCGGCCACCTTCGCCTGGTTTGCCCAACTGGCCCGTTTCGACAAGGTGGACGAGATAGTCGCTGGCAAATTGCCTGCCAGCGAGCTGGGGGTCAAGGCCCTCGATGACCACACCCTGCAGGTGACCCTCTCCCAGCAGGTGCCCTACTTCCTGAACCTGCTGAGCCACCCCAGCCTGTCGCCGCTCCATCAAGCCAGCATCGAGCAGTACGGCAACCTGTGGACCCAACCCGGCAAACTGGTGGGCAACGGTGCCTTTGTGCTGAACAACCGGGTGGTCAACGAGAAGCTGGAGCTGACCCCCAACCCTTATTACTGGGATCGGGCCCATACCGTATTGACCAAGGTGATCTTCATGCCGATCAATCAGGAGAGCGCGGCCACCAACCGCTACTTGGCTGGCGATCTGCATATCACCGAATCCTTCCCCAAGGAGCAGTACGACAAGCTGAAGCAGCAGATCCCGAATGAGGTCTATACCCCGGATCAGCTCGGCACCTACTACTACGCCTTCAATACCCGTCAGGCACCACTGAACGATGTGCGGGTGCGCAAGGCGCTCTCCTACACCATCGACCGCGCCCTGATCGCCGACAAGGTGCTCGGCACTGGCGAGAAACCGGCTTATCACTTCACTCCGGATGTGACCGCCAGCTTCACCCCAACCGCCAACCTTCTCTCCACCAGCAGCCAGCCGGAACTGGACAGCAAGGCCAAGGCCCTGCTCAAGGAGGCCGGTTACGGCCCGGACAAGCCGCTCAAGCTGACCCTGCTCTACAACACCGCGGAAATTCACAAGAAGATGGCGCTGGCCATCGCCAGCATGTGGAAGCAGAAGCTGGGCGCCGAGGTCGAGCTGACCAATCAGGAGTGGAAAACCTATCTCGACAGTCGCCAGAGCGGTCAGTTCGAGGTGATCCGCTCCTCCTGGGTCGCCGACTACAACGACCCTTCTGCGTTCCTTGGCCTGTGGGGCTCCCGTCACAGCGGCAATATGGCTGGCTTTGCCAATGCCCGTTATGACCAGCTGCTGACAGAGGCGGCCAGCACTCAGGATGCCGCCAGCCGCAGCAAGCTGTTTGGCGAGGCGGAAGCGATCCTGCTGGCTCAAGCCCCCATAGCCCCCATCTACCAGTACACCAATGCCCGACTCATCAAGCCATGGCTCAAGGGCTACCCCATCAACAACCCGGAGGATGTGGCCTACAGCCGCCAACTCTACCTCGTCAAACACTGACACCGGCCACAACGATGCGAGGCCCCGCAGGGCCTCGCTATTGACACTGTTCACACCACGATTTCCAGCCTAAAATACCGCCCCTTCTGTTCAATTAATCTTCAATACCCAGTCAGACATGCGTTATTTGATACTGCTCTCGTTGTTGTGGACCCTGCCCGCGCAGGCCAATAGCGAATCCCAATGCCAGCAAGAGTTTGTCGGCTGGATGCTGCACCAGCAGCAACAGTTCAGCGATCGCAAGTCTGACAAGATGGAGCGGCGCCGGGCCGAACGGGCCATCGAGTTGGCTCGTCAGGAGTACGACAAGCAGACCAGCTTTTGCAAGACGATGGAGCTGGTGCGCAGCTACAAAGATAGCGATCCGCGCTTTAAACCTAGAAGTGGCGAAGTTCACGATTTCACACCGGCCAGCTGACCCTTACTTCATCAATTCATTGTGTTGATTAATTGACCCAAGCCAAGTTCGGGTCACTGAAGAGCCTTAGAATGATTAACTGAGAACGACAATAAAAACATATTTATCAGTTATTTGGCTTTTTCAGGAACGACACATGACCAAACTCCATCAGGAGGGGGAGATACACTTCCCCGACAACATCGCACTCATCTCGACCACGGATCCCGCCAGTCATATTACCTATGCCAACCAGCACTTCTGTGATGTGGCCGGGTATGGTGCTGCCGAAATGGAAGGGGTACCCCACAATCTGGTGCGACACCCCGACATGCCCAAGGTGGCCTTCGCCGATATGTGGCAGCGGCTGCGACAGGGCAAAAGCTGGATGGGGCTGGTCAAGAACCGCGCCAAAAGCGGTCAGTTCTATTGGGTAAACGCTTACGTCACCCCGATCCTCAATGCGCAGAAGGAGATCGTCGAGTTCCAGTCGGTGCGCACCAAACCCGCCGCCAGCGATGTGGCCTGGGCCGAGCAGCTCTATGGCCTGTTGCGCAGCGGCAAGGCGCTTCCCTGGCTGAGCCGCTTTCACTTTGAACCGGGTCAGCTGACCCTCTGGCTCTCCGTTTCTGCCTTGCTCACCACCCTTGCTACCTTTGCCACCGGCAACCTGTTATGGCTGCTGCCCACCGCCTTGTTGCTGTTGGCACAGGCAATCCACGGCTGGCGATTGCAGCAACGGCTGGCTCATCTGCTCACCCTTGCCGATCAAGACAAGGGAACCCGCCTCTGTCAGGTGCTCTACACCCGACGGCGCGACACTCTGGCGGCCGTCGAACTGGCCCTGCGGATGAAGCAGGCCGAGCTCAAGGCTGTGGTCGGGCGCAGCGCCGACACCAACCAGCAGATCCTGCAGGCAGCCGAAGATGACCGGGGCAATATCCAGACCATTGATACTCATCTGCAGCAGCAGCGCGCCCACAGCGAGCAGCTGGCGACCGCCATCACCGAGTTGAGCCACTCCATTCGGGATGTGGCCCACAGTGCCCATGAGGCGAGCAATCTGGTTATAGAGGTACAGCAGGTCTCCGACGAGGGGCTGCAAGCATTGGCGACCACCCGCTCCGCCGTCAACCAACTCCATCAGGAGCTGGATGCCAACCACGCCGTGCTGGCCCAGCTCACCAGCGACAGCCAGAAGATCAGCGGTATTCTGGAGGTGATCAGTCAAATCGCCGACCAGACCAACCTGCTCGCCCTCAATGCGGCCATCGAGGCTGCCCGGGCTGGCGAACAGGGGCGCGGTTTTGCCGTGGTGGCGGATGAAGTGAGGGCGCTGGCCCAGAAGACCCGCGCCTCGACCAGCGAGATCCACGAGATGATCCAGGCGCTGCAACAAACTACACGACAGCTGTCGGACGGGATGACACAAGGGGCGCAGACCTCGGTGCGCTGCCAGCAGCACGCGGGCACCACCGCCGACGTGCTCACCCAGATCAACCGGATGCTGGGGCAGGTAACCCGCACCAGCGACGAGATCGCCCAGGCGGTGAGTCAGCAGGCCGACGTCACGGCGACCCTCGATGAAGGGGTACACCAGATCCACCAGCTGGCCAGCCACACCGCCGACAACAGCAGGCAGGCGCTAAATGGCATCACCCTGCTGGTAGAGCGGCTGCAGGATCTCTCGCGGCTGATCAACCAGTTCAGATATTGAAGCGACAGTAATAAAAAAGCGCGTCAACTGACGTAATGCCAGTCAGTTAAGCCTGACTGGCATTGTTTTTATTGGCTTTTTGCACCGCATACTTTTGTGGTCTTGCCTTCACACTGCGGGGGTAAC
>NZ_JBFODV010000240.1:0-2783 GCF_040908495.1 Aeromonas sp. R1-1
GGGGGTGCAGCTCGCCGGGCGCGAGCGAATTCGCCTCTATGACCACCATGTGGGGGCCACCGCCAGCTCCATCCGCCAGATGATGGGGGAGCACCATGCCACCCAGGAGCTGCTCAAGCGGGTCAAGAGCGCCTTCAGCGATCTGCTGCCCCGTTGTGACAACTTCGAGGTGGCGGAGTCCTTCTTCAACTCCGTCTATCGGCGGATCTTTCGCCATCGCAATATCCGCGACGAGAACCTCTATATCCACCCCTTTGTCAGCCGTGGCGAAAAACCGGATTTAAGCTCCCTGCTGCGGGTCTATCGCACCGATCTGGCCCACTTGCCGCAGACGTTGAGCCAGCTTTTGGGGGATTACAGCTTCACCCTCCCCTACGAGGACAAGCAGCGGGATATTGTCGACATCCACCGCCATCTTGCCGAGAACGGCCCGCAAATCATCCATGATGAGCCCTTTGCCATCGAGCTGTTGAAAGAAGTGTTCTACCGCAACAAGGGGGCCTATCTGGTGGGACTGATCCGGGCCCGGGATCAGGTCTTCCCCTTTATCCTGCCCCTGCTCAGCACCGGCCACAGCATCTATGTGGATACCGTCATCTTCGAGCCGGATCTCGCCTCTATCGTCTTTGGCTTCGCCCGTGCCTACTTTATGGTTTATGCCCGCGAACCAGCACTGTTTGTCGCCTTCCTGCGCCAGATCATGCCCCACAAGCCCGATTACGAGATCTACAACGCCATCGGTTGCCAGAAGCATGGCAAGACCGAGCTCTATCGCCACTACCGCCACCATCTGGCCCAGAGTCGGGATCAGTTCATCATCGCGCCGGGCATCAAGGGGATGGTGATGAGCGTGTTTACCCTCCCCTCCTACGATGTGGTGTTCAAGGTGATAAAAGACGAGTTCACTCCCCCGAAGGATGTGAGCCACGAGCAGGTGAAGGCGAAATACCGGCTGGTTAAACAGCACGATCGGGTGGGCCGCATGGCCGATACCCAGGAGTTCACCAACTTCGAGTTTCCGCTGGATCGCATCTCGCCGGAGCTCCTTGCCGAGCTCAAGACGGTGGCACCTTCTGCGCTCACCATCAGCGACGACAAGCTGGTGATCAAGCACCTCTATACCGAGCGCAAGATGATCCCGCTCAACCTCTATCTGGACAAGGCGGACGAGCAGCAGACCCGCCTCGCGCTGGAGGAGTACGGCAACGCCATCAAGCAGCTGGCGGCGGCCAACATCTTCCCGGGGGACATGCTGTTCAAGAACTTCGGCGTCACCCGCCACGGCCGGGTGGTCTTCTACGACTACGACGAGATCTGTTACATGACGGAGTGCAACTTCCGCCAGATCCCGCCGCCGCGCTACCCCGAGGATGAGTGGAGCGCCGAGCCCTGGTATTCGGTGGCCCCCAACGATATCTTCCCCGAGGAGTTCGCCACCTTCCTGCTGCAAAAGCCGCAGGTGCGGGAGATCATGCTGCAACTGCACAAGGAGATGTTCGACGCCAACTACTGGAAGATGCTGCAGAGCAACATCAAGGTGGGGCTGTTTGACGATGTCTATCCCTACCGTCGCAAGAAACGCTTCAAGTACCAGCGCGGCGGCTGATCGCGCAGAGTCCGCGCACATCACAGCAACGAAAACGGGGTGGCCAGTGCCACCCCGTTTTGCTATCCGCTTGGCGCCTTAACTGCCGCGACGGCGGATCACCCCCTCCTGCATGGTGCTCGCCACCAGCACCCCGTCGCGGGTGAAGAACTGACCGCGCACCAGACCGCGGCCGCTGCTGGCGCTCGGGCTGTCTACCACGTAGAGCAGCCAGTCGTCGAAGCGGAAATCCCGGTGGAACCACATGGAGTGATCGATGGTGGCCACCTGCATATCCGGCTCCCAGTAGGACACCCCGTGCGGCTGCAGCGAGGTGAGCAGGAAGTTAAAGTCGGAGGCGTAGGCCAGCAGGTATTTGTGCACCCGCAGATCGTCCGGCATCTGGCCGTTGGCCTTGAACCAGACGTGGCGCACCGGATCCTGCACCGTCGGCCGAATAGGGTCGACCAGGGTCACCGGACGCATCTCGATGGGCTGTTCGCAGAGGATCTTGTCCCGCAGGGAGGTCGGGATCAGGTTCTCGTAGGGGCGCACCAGCTCCAGCTCGCTCTTGAGCTCCTCCGGCGGGGTGATGCCGGTGGGCATCTGAGCCTGATGCTCGAAGCCATCGGCCGGCACCTGAAACGAGGCGTTGAGATAGAAGATGGGCTTGCCGCCCTGAATCGCCTTGACCCGGCGGGTGGAGACGGTCTGGCCGTCACGGATATTCTCAACATCATAGACGATGGGACGGGTCACATCCCCCGGACGCAGGAAGTAGGAGTGAAAACTGTGAACCTGACGGCCGGTCTCGACCGTCTGCTTGGCGGCTGACAAGGCCTGCCCCATTACCTGTCCGCCAAACACGGCCCGCAGACCGAGATCCTGGCTCTGGCCCCGAAACAGGCCCTCCTCGATTTTTTCCAGCGCCAGCAACGCCAGCAGCCCATCAAGTACCTTGCTCATTGTTCACTCCTCTGTCAGAGCCGCACAGGCTAACAAGCTCACCGGAGCAGAGCAACCGCAGCGGCGAGTCTGCGGGCAAACAGACAACAGAAATTCCCCTCAATTTCTCACCCCCCCCTTTTACCAGCCAGGGGGGGTTTGTCTAGTCCTGAAATAGGTTTACACATTTTCAACTAGCATTTCTCTACTCAGAACCCCCTATGTACCGCATCGGGGGTTCTGTATTTCAACG
>NZ_JBFODV010000241.1:0-90376 GCF_040908495.1 Aeromonas sp. R1-1
AGCGTGACTGGATTTTTTACGCGAAATGCATATTTCAAACTTTTGTCGGCAAGGAGCATGAATCCACGGCGGTTGGTAATCCCCGTCAATTCATCGATTGTGGCCATCTGGACGGCTCTTAGCTCACTTTCGACCATTGATGCCAAATCTGCTAGCATGGCTTGGTCTTTATCACTCAATGACCTGGGCTTTCTGTCTATAATACAGAGGGTGCCCAGTTTCAGGCCATCTCCCACTTCCAATGGATGGCCCGCATAAAATCGGATGTGAGGCTCCCCAGTGACTAAGGGGTTGTCAAAGAATCTGGGGTCTTGAGTTGCATCTTCGACTACGAATAGCTCCTCGCCGAGGATCGCGTGACCACAAAATGAAATCTCTCGTGGTGTTTCCAGGACAGGCAATCCACAGCACGATTTGAACCACTGTCTGTTTTCATCAACTAACGAAACCAGCGCAATGGGTACATCAAACATATTACGAGCCATCCTGGTTATGCGGTCAAAACGCTCTTCTGCTGGGCTATCAAGTACAGCAAGACGGCGTAGCGCATCTAACCGCTGCTTCTCGTTATCTGGCACTACAGGGCTTTGCATCAACATCTCCTTACCGCGTTTGACGACATGATGATGTTAGTTTATATAGTAGAACGCTATGGTGGAAACCTTAATTTGTATGGGAGAGATTGATTGAATAAAAATTTATTCAAAATGAATGAAAACACACCAAAATAAGCGGCAACACTTTGTAATATCAGGTCACCATCTTATATTAATGAATTTGAAATATCCAGAGTAAGCCTATCAGCTTCATCATAATCAAAATCTGTTTTCTGAATTTTTTTTACACCGTACTCATTAAGTAAAATATGATGTTCAGGGATGATATTGTGAATTGATAAGCAACTTTTTACACACTGTAGAGGGCATCCATCGATAGCAATGATAGATCTACCCGACTTAGCTATTCGGACTAGATGCTTTACATTTCCACCAACACCAGCAATGCAGGACATTTCTGCGTCGCCTCGTTTATCTAGCTGAATAGCCATATAGTTTGCCATCTGCGCTGCACTTGAACAACCAGAGCATGAATAAACCAATGGTAAAGAACGTAAACATTCACTCATAAATCATCCTTTAAATATCATAGTCCTATAAAGATGCCCTTAATAAATAGGGCATCAGCGAAATCAATTATCAAATTTAAAGTTTCTACCAATAGTGTTGGTAATTCCGTGGTAACTCCTGAAACTATAAATTAGAGGGCTCCACAAATCCGCGTCAATAACGTCATATTTTTTAAGTAAAGATGCATCTGCATGCACATGAGTGGCTCGCAATTCAACGATAGCAAAATTATTGCGTTTTGTTATATGTTCAACTAAACACTCGACCTGAATTAAACATTCCTGGATACGAGATGGTTTAACAGTACAAGACGCCAACTCTGTAAATCTACCAAGACTAAATTTATCACCACAATAATTGAAACCTATCTTTTCAGATGGAACAGGATCCTTTCCGGTAAATTTGGCAATAGATTCAATTCTATCCGCAAGGTTGTCTGATGCAATATTCAATACGACTTCTGGACATGTCTCAATATTTTCGATAGCCTTTGAATTTAGACTAAGGCCGATGACAATATTGTTCGAAAGAGACCAACTTGATGATATTGGCGTAATGTTAGTTGTATCAGTATTATCGATGGTACTAAGTAGAATTACAGTATTTCCCCAATAAAGTGATTTTGGGTGAATTTGCTTATGCATTGCCATCTCCTTTGTAACAAAAACACTACAAAATAATATATCACAATGTGATATAATTGAACCTATTGTATTTCACCTGAGAAGTCAACAACCGAGTAAGCTATGCTAACAAAAGCTCAATTTGAGGCACTTTCTGAGTTTCGCTATCAGTTAAAGCGTTTCCTTCACTTCAGTGAAACCGCAGCCAAGGAGCTCGGACTCACTCCATTACAGTATTTATCCCTCCTACATATACAAGGATACCCAGGGCGTGACTGGGCAAGCGTGGGTGAGCTAGCTGAGAGACTGCAAATGAGTCATCACGCTACAGTGGCTTTACTAACGCGATGTGAGGAACTAGATCTCGTGGAACGACGTAAAAGTGAAAATGACAAGCGCAGAGTTGATGTACATTTGACAAATAAAGGAAGAGACTATTTACAACAATTGGCACAACAACATAAGGCAGAATTACAATCGCTACAAAATACATTCCAAGTAGCACGAATTACAGCACTGAACGAATATCATGTTCCTGATAAGTGAAAGACAACCATGAAAAGTATGAGCAAGCTAATTGCTCATACTTAATCATACAAAGACTCTAACTATACTCGACATTAAACTGCTTACAATAAAATATAACTTGTGAACAAATCTTATCGTGGTCTTCAAAAAGAATTAAGTCAATAGTTTCATTATCAGGAAGTATATTTAGTACTCTAGAGCCAGGCTTGCTTTCAACCAACTTAATTAAAGTTATTTGGTGCCATGAGAAAAATAGATGTTTTTTATGGCAATGAAACTCAATGCCGCTGAAGTTCAATTCCAGTTTTACTTTCCTTGCTATACAAATGTATCTTATATCTATAAATGCAGTAATAATGAATATTAGCAATGAAAATAAAATAGTATTGCGATATAACTCTTCAGTTATTGGCAAACCGGTCACT
Organism: Aeromonas sp. R1-1; assembly: GCF_040908495.1. NCBI lineage: Bacteria > Pseudomonadati > Pseudomonadota > Gammaproteobacteria > Aeromonadales > Aeromonadaceae > Aeromonas > Aeromonas sp. R1-1. The sequence continues at coordinate 2,704 of NZ_JBFODV010000241.1, forward strand.
TCGGATACCAACAACAGCAGTGTTGGCCAGAAAACTGCAACAAAGAAAGGTTCAACTAACTTAGTCAAAAACTTTTTATTAGATACATGATATACCATACTACACCTGATAAATAGTAGTCGCAGTTTACACTGCGACTACTACCCTAATCATGTTACCGACGAGACCTTACGATCTGGATGCGTCTAGTTAAATATTCGAGCGGTACACTCCAAACGTGTACCAATCGACAGAATGGAAAGACAACAAACAAAGTCATACCTAAAATCATATGAATTTTGTAGATAAGCGATACCCCTTCTAAATTTTTAGATGCCCCTGTTTGGAACGTTACAACATCTTGTGCCCAACTTACGAGCTTCATCATGACACTTCCATCAAGATGGAAAGCAGAAAATGGAATTGTCAGAAGACCAAGCGCTGCCTGGGAAACTAATAGCACTAAAATCAAAATATCCGCAGTCGATGATGTTGCTCTGATCCTTACGTTTGTCAGACGCCGCTTTAAGAGCAGATAACCACCGTACAACGTCATTGCACCAAAGATACCGCCAGCACACATCGCTATGAGTTGTTTTGCTTGCAATGATAAGAATGACTCATATACCCAGTGAGGTGTCAGCAAGCCAAAAAAGTGGCCGAAGATGATACCAAGAATGCCAATGTGGAACAGTCCAGATGCCAGCCTCATATTCGAGTTATCAAGCAACTGGCTTGATCCTGCTCGCCAAGTGTACTGCCCATAATCGTAACGAACCCAACTACCAAGTAGAAAAATGGTAACTGCAATATATGGGTATATATCAAAGAAGAAGCTATGAATATAGTTCATTTGTTTGCCTCACCAATTTCAAGGTACTGTGGTACGACTGCATTCTTAAATCGGTTGCTATGAATCGATTGAATTGAACTGGGACATGATTCTCCTCCTAAAAACTTCACCTGCTCTTCCTCCCAAACAGCATCTAACGCAGCGGGTGTTGCATCATCAGCCTCTTTCATAACTTGTGTGCTTATAAGAGCGCTATCGTACTCTGTCATGGATAGATCAATTAGAACCCCAAATAGAACATGATATTTGCTTTCTCTTTTGAGTAGCCTCTCTTTAAGCAACCCCAAGATCGGAGTGATAAAACACAACCCATCTATAATTTCAGCGTTATTTCTTGTTGAAAGGTATTCCAAGTAAACAGGAAGAAAATCCGGTAATTCTCTTTTGTTAAGAGAAAATCCTGCATCTTCATATTGCTTAAGCAGGTCTACCATTGCTTGTCCGCGATCACGCGACTCACCATGAACATGCTCAAAAAGAAGCAGAGAGGTGGAACGGCCACGGTCGAAGATATCACAATATATTTCTTGGAATGAAAGTAGAGAACGATCAAACGCATATGTTACAAAATCACATATTGATGATTTTTGTGCCGATGTCAGCTCATTACATTCAGCTATGCAATCAAAGATTTCATCCTTGTTTTCCCACAGATCAATATCTGGGTAGTCCAAGAGGATTGATATGATCTTTAAAGATTTCATTTTTTATCCTCACTTGGATTTGTAGATACATTAATGGCATTAATTCTCTGGCTATTAAACAGGTTGTACTTAGTGTCGCTACCTTTACAACCATCACCAAAGCTAAAGCCACACCCTTTAGCTTCAGGAAATGCTTCTCGTGCTAGCTCGCGATGACTGGAAGGAACTACAAAGCGGTCTTCATAGTTAGCTATAGCCAAATAACGGTACATTTCCTGCGCTTGGTGTTCAGTTAAACCAACCTGCTCTAATGCGCTGGTATCCACCTTTTTATCTACAGTTTCAGCTCGCTTATAATGACGCATTGCCAACATACGATTCAGTGCACTCTTAACAGGTGCTATATCGCCAGCGGTCAACAGATTCGCCAAATACTGTAAAGGAATTCGCAAGCTAGAAATATCTGGTAGAACACCATCATCACCTAAATAGCCTGCATCTTTGGCTGATTGGATAGGGGAAAGAGGTGGTACATACCATACCATCGGTAACGTGCGATACTCTGGGTGTAATGGGAGTGCAAGCTTCCATTCCATCGCCATCTTGTACACAGGTGACTTCTGAGCAGCATCTAGAACATTTTGAGTGATGCCTTGCTTTAAGGCTTCTTCAATGATAGCAGGATCATGTGGATTTAAGAAAATCTCCAACTGCTTGTTGTATAAATCCTTGTCATTTTCAGTTGATGCTGCTTGCTCAATACGATCTGCATCATAAAGGATTACTCCCAGATATCTAATTCGTCCAACACATGTTTCAGAGCAGACGGTTGGTTGACCAGACTCAATTCTGGGGTAGCAGAAGATACATTTTTCAGATTTACCACTTTTCCAGTTAAAGTAAATCTTCTTGTAGGGGCAACCAGTAAGACACATACGCCAACCACGACATTTGTCTTGGTCAATAAGGACAATGCCATCTTCTTCACGTTTATATATTGCCCCACTAGGGCAAGTAGCCACACATGCAGGATTCAAGCAATGCTCACAAAGCCGAGGGAGATACATCATGAACGTATTTTCAAACTGTCCATACATCTCCTTTTGGATGTGGTTGAAATTGTAGTCTTGTGAACGCTTAGTGAATTCCCCGCCCAAGATTTCTTCCCAGTTTGGGCCATTGTTGATCTTGTCCATACGTTGACCAGTAATCAGTGAACGTGGACGTGCTATTGGCTGATGCGCACCTTGTTTAGCATTATGTAAATGCTCATAGTCAAAGGTGAAAGGCTCATAATAGTCATCAATAGTCGGCATGTCAGGGTTGTTAAAAATCTTGGCTAAAACGCCAATCCGGTTACCCATTCTTGGAACGATTTTTCCATTGATATTTCGAACCCAGCCACCCTTCCATTTATCCTGATTTTCCCAATCGTTTGGATAGCCCACGCCTGGCTTGCTTTCTACGTTATTAAACCAGGCGTATTCCATTCCCTCGCGACTTGTCCATACGTTCTTACAAGTAACAGAGCAAGTATGACATCCGATGCATTTATCGAGGTTTAGCACCATTCCAATTTGCGCACGAATTTTCATTTTTACTTCTCCCCTGCCTTGTTACTGTACATATTGTCAGCCTGTGTATAGTCATTATTTTCGTCATCAAGCCATTTAACCTGATTCATGCGGCGGACGACAACAAACTCATCACGGTTAGAGCCCACTGTGCCATAATAGTTGAACCCATAAGCCTGATGTGCATATCCGCCAATCATATGAGTTGGTTTAGGGCAGACACGAGTAACGGAGTTATGAATCCCACCACGTTGTCCTGTTATTTCGGAGCCTGGAATATTCACCAGGCGCTCTTGAGCGTGATACATCATTACCATTCCAGCAGGGACGCGCTGACTCACCACTGCACGAGCAGTTAATGAACCATTGATATTAAATGCCTCTATCCAGTCGTTATCCTCAATTTTTAGATCTTTAGCATCATCTTCACTTATCCAAACAATTGGCCCACCCCGAGACAGTGTAAGCATCAACAAGTTTTCGCTGTATGTTGAGTGGATACCCCATTTCTGGTGCGGAGTGATCCAGTTCAGAGCTTTCTCTTTGTTACCGTTACCCTTCTTACCCATAATATTTTTAATAGTCTGGGTATTGATTGGTGGTCGATATGAAATGAGACTTTCGCCAAAATCACGCATCCATTGGTGATCCTGATACAGCTGTTGACGACCAGTAATGGTTCGCCATGGAATTAGCTCATGAACGTTTGTATAACCTGCGTTATACGAGACATGCTCGTCTTCCAAACCAGACCATGTTGGGCTAGATATGATTTTTCTCGGCTGAGCCTGAATGTCACGGAAACGAATTTTTTCCTCTTCCTTGTTGATAGCAAGATGTGCATGTTCTCGGCCAGTCAGCTTACTTAATGCATTCCAAGCCTTAACAGCCACATGACCATTAGTCTCTGGGGCTAAAGTAAGAATTACTTCAGCCGCATCAATTGCAGTGTCAATCTTTGGCCGCCCAGCATTCGCGCCATCATGGTGTGTGTAGTTAAGTTTTTTAAGAAGGTCTACTTCGGTTTCTGTGTTCCAATTAATACCCTTGCCACCATTTCCTTGCTTATCAAGGAGTGGACCTAACGATGTAAATCTTGCGTAGGTGTTAGGATAATCGCGCTCAACGGTCATTATATGTGGTGCAGTTTTTCCTGGAATGAGATCACATTCACCCAATTTCCAGTCTTTTACTTCAAACGCTTGGGCTATTTCTGCTGGAGAGTCATGCTGCATTGGCAATGTAACCACATCGGTTTCAACGCCAAGATGTCCTTTACAGAGCTCAGAAAACGCTTTTGCAATTGCCTTATAAATTTCCCAGTCGGATTTTGCTTCCCAGGCTGGATCTACAGCTGCTGACAATGGATGGATGAATGGATGCATATCCGAGGTATTCATATCATCTTTTTCATACCAGGTTGCAGTAGGCAACACGATGTCTGAAAACAGACAGGTACTCGACATCCGAAAATCTAGAGTCACAACGAGATCAAGCTTGCCTTGGGTTGGGGTATCTTTCCAATCAACTTCAGATGGTTTGCTATCACTGAATGAGCCGAGATCTTTTCCTTGAATGCCATGTTCTGTGCCCAACAGGTACTTGAGCATGTATTCATGACCTTTACCTGAAGACCCAAGAAGATTTGATCTCCAAATAAACATATTGCGTGGATAATGATCTTCGGGACACTCAGCAGCAAAACGAATACTGCCGTCCTTCAGCGAGTTAACCGTGAACTCTACAGGGCTTACCCCAAGCGCTTTTGCCTGTTCAGCAATACTCAGTGGATTAGTATTCAGCTGAGGGCTTGAAGGAAGCCAACCCAGCCGCTCTGCTTTCACGTTCATATCAATGAGATGCTTACTATATTTACTTGCATCAGCTAAAGGTGAAAGCAATTCTTGGGCATCTAACTTCTCATATCGCCATTGACTAGAGTGGTTATAGAAGAAAGACGTCCCATTCATGTGGCGTGGAGGCTTTTGCCAATCTAGGCCAAATGCCAACGGTTGCCAGCCCGTCTGGGGACGAAGCTTCTCTTGCCCTACGTAGTGAGCCCATCCACCACCGCTCTGTCCTACGCAACCACAGAATACCAGCATGTTAATCAAACCACGGTAATTCATATCCATGTGATACCAGTGGTTCATGCCTGCACCAACGATGATCATTGAGCGCCCATGTGTTTTGGCTGCATTGTCAGCAAACTCACGAGCGATGCGGATAATCTCATCTTGTGGTACACCCGTTATTTTTTCTGCCCAAGCGGGTGAATATGCCTTCACTTCCTTATAGGTATGTGCGCTGCTAGGGTCATCAAACCCTCTTTCTACACCATAGTTAGCCACGGTGAGATCGTAGACGGTGGTCACAAATTCTTGGCTTCCATCTGCCAACACGATGGATTTAGCTGGAATTTTTCTTCTGATAACTTCTTCTAATTCAACAGGTGTGAAATGCTCACTTTCCAATCCACCAAAATATGGGAAAGCCACCTCAACTAAATGTTGAGGTTCCTTTATTCCAACAGACAAAGTGACTGGTGTCTTGGACTGCCCAGCGGTCTCTTCAAGATTCCACTTTCCATCCTCTCCCCATCTATAGCCAATCGACCCTTGTGGCGCGACCAGATCACCAGAAACCTCATCAATCGCTATGGTCTTCCATTCAGGGTTGTTCTGTTCACCTATGTTATTGACCAAATCTGATGCTCTCAGGAAGCGTCCTGCTTCATAGCTACCATCTGGTCGTTTGGTCAATCTGACCAACATCGGAAAATCGGTATATTTCCTTGCGTAACTAACAAAATATTCATTTTTATGTTGAACGTGGAACTCGTTCAAAATGACATGGCCCATAGCCAATGCTAACGCGCTGTCTGTACCTTGTTTGGGGTTAAGCCAGTGATCACAAAGCTTAGCTACTTCAGCATAATCTGGAGTTATGGCGACAGTTTTGGTGCCTTTGTATCTAACTTCAGTAAAGAAGTGAGCATCAGGAGTACGAGTCTGAGGAATATTTGAGCCCCAGGCTATGATGTATGAGGAGTTGTACCAATCTGCTGACTCTGGTACGTCTGTTTGCTCTCCCCAAGTCATCGGTGATGCGGGAGGAAGATCACAATACCAGTCATAGAAGCTAAGGCAAGAGCCACCGATGAGCGATAAATATCTTGCACCTGCGGCATAGGAAACCATAGACATCGCTGGAATTGGTGAGAAGCCAACAACGCGATCTGGGCCGTGCTCTTTTACGGTGTAAACGTTTGCCGCTCCAATGATCTCATTAACTTCATTCCAGGTGCTACGAACAAAACCGCCTCTACCTCGGGCAGCCTTATACTTTTTGGATACATTCTGATCGGAAGCAATCGCACCCCATGCTAGAACAGGGTCTTTGTGCTTACTTTTTGCGTCTCGCCAAAGCTCAATCAACGCTTTCCTGACCATTGGGTACTTCAGTCGATTGGCGCTGTACAGATACCACGAGTAGCTTGCCCCTCTTGGGCAGCCGCGAGGCTCATGGTTTGGGAGATCTGGCCTTGTCCTAGGGTAATCAGTTTGCTGCGTTTCCCATGTAACCAAGCCGTTTTTTACATAGATTTTCCAACTACATGAACCAGTACAGTTCACGCCATGTGTTGAGCGTACAATTTTGTCATGTTGCCAGCGGTCTCTGTAACCATCTTCCCAATCTCTGTTCGTATTGTACGTTTGGCCGTGTTCACCAGAAAACTTTTCACCTAATGTCTTTAAATAGTTAAACCTGTCAAGAAACTTGCTCATTTTACTGCTCCATATGCATATGCATTAATAGTAACATTCTATTTATTGAGTTCTTTTCCATATACAAACCATGTTATTAGCCCACAAATAACATAGAAGACTAAAAAAGCTTTCATCGCATTAATTGGTGTTCCGCTGAGAGCTATTGATAAGCCGAATGCGTTTGGAATAAAGAAACCACCAATTGCACCTATTGCTGAGATGAACCCTAATGCTGTTGCTGTATCATTTGCTGATTTTTTTAAGGCTTGAGCTTCTGAATCATATCGCTGTAGATTCCTTTTTATCATCATCCCCCTAAACAAAACGGCGATCATTTGAAATGTAGAACCACTCCCAACTCCTGCGCATGAGAACAAAGCCATAAAGACAGCTAGAAAATAGGTGAAGTTGCCATGCCCTGCATCTGATGGAAGAGTTGAAAACAAAACCGCAACTAACGTAGCCATTAAGCAAAAGCTAACAAAGGTGACTTTAACACCGCCCAGCTTATCTGATAAAACGCCACCAACTGGCCTCATCAATGCGCCGAATAATGGCCCTATGAAAGCATATTTCATTATTTCAATATCAGGGAATTGAGTTTTAGCGAGCATTGCAAACCCCGCAGAGAATCCAATGAATGAACCAAAGGCAGCCAAATATAAAACACTCATAATCCAAAGATGTTTTTGTTTTAACACTACCCATTGCTCTTTAAACGAGGCTTTGGGTGCTGCAATATCATTCATAAAATGCCACGCTGCAATACTCAATATCAATATTACTGGCATCCATATTAAGGGTGCATTGCTGAGCCATATTGATGCATCAGGATTTCCTTGACCTAAACCGAAAGGGCCAAAGATATTTACAGAAATTACGATAGGTACAAGCATCTGCATGACACTGACACCCAAGTTACCTAGCCCCCCATTTAAACCAAGAGCCTTTCCTTGTTGAGTTTTTGGATAAAACAAGCTGATGTTAGCCATACTAGATGCAAAGTTGGCACCACCAAACCCACATAACAAAGAGATTATTAGAAATGTTGAATACGGCGTTGTGGTGTCTTGCACTGCAATGGTCAACCATGACATAGGTATCATAAGCAACAAGGTACTGAATGCTGTCCATCTCCGGCCACCAAAAACTGGGATCACAAATGAGTAAGGAATCCGTCCTAAAGCTCCAGTAAGTGACGGGAGTGCAGTCAGCAGAAACAGCTGGTCTGTTGTAAAGGTGAAACCAGCTAAAGGCAAGTTCATTGCTACTACGCTGAATATCATCCACACAGAGAATGAGATCAGTAGACAAGGGATAGATATCAGTAGGTTTCTTCTGGCAATATGAGAACCATTCTCAATCCAAAAGCACTTGTCATCAGGATTCCAGTCAACGAGCGTTTTGCTGTTATTTCTTTTATTTGTGTGACTGTCTTCACATCCATCTTTGTATTTTTGATATATGGACATTTTGCTCACCGGTTAGTGTTGGGGTACACAATTTCCAATAAACAATTTAAATGGATATTTTTTATTGACTTAGATCAACTGAACATATGTATTACAAATGATGAATATTTCGATAACTACCTACTACAGGGGGGGGCGGGTTGAAATTAACCACAACAAAATCATGCACTTAGCTTCAACAAGACTTTCTTTATCATGAGCTGGCTAATGTCTGGAATATTGTAGGTATTTACTTTGAGGTATTTTTATTAGGGTATCTAAAAGGTATAAACATCAGTAGTGACAATCTTAGGAAGTGTCAAATTCGTGAACATACTATTGAAGTATTGGAAGAAACTTTCTATTACAATTTCTATAACGTCAATTATATGTACACTATGCCTCATATCTATATTTAATATGAGTGCATCGATTTATTTGTCATCAAGCATCCAAGGGAATGCATATGTGATAAATAGTATTGGTTCAATTAGAATGAAAGTCTATGCACTCCTCTCAGGAACACTGTCTGTTGATGAAAAAGTGCAAGCGGTTAATAGCGTTGAATCAATTCTGCATGATCCTTTTTTTATTAACACGGCTGAAAAGCACAACCTTAATAAAGAATACATACAACTCAACAGTTTGTGGGATCCAAAATTAAAAAACATTCTTTCCCACTTAAAATCTGGTGATGTAGCAACACCATTAAGCATTAACCGCTCTAAAGAGTTTATTAGTTTGCTACAGAAGATAATCAAAAGCATTGAGAACAAAACAGAATCTAAGATCGTAGTGATTAATGGCCTTCAAAAAGCATCTTCTTTAATTGTTATATTGTTTTCCTTCATCGCAATTTATAGCTTAAATAAGCGTTTCTTTAGACCGTGGTCAAAATTATTGTTAATGGCTAAAAACATTCAGCATGGTGATTTTAGTTCAAAATTTGATTCTGAATCACATGATTACCGCGATGAGATGTGGCAGCTTGGCAATGCATTAAACAATATGTCAGAGGTTGTTAAGCATACCTACAGCGATCTGGAACAGATGGTAGCTGAAAAAACGCATAAACTTAACTTGCAGAATTTGCATTTAGAATTCCTTTATCGCAGTTGTAGATTATTTCAAAATCAAGAATTCAACTGCAAAGTTTTAGCTCCTTTCATGAAAGAATTAATCGGATACACTGGGGCTGGAAAAATAAAAGTATATATTCATGATCCACATAAAAATTCGGTCAAACATTTATACACCTTTGGTGAGAACGTGAGGCCATTACATTGTGCCTCTATGCGTTGCTCATTATGTATTAATAATGCAGATGTCACATCCCCTATTGAGAGTGAATATAATAATAGGTTATGGAACATTGGAGATGCGCATAATGATTATGGTTACATAGAATTTTTCTTTTCAAATGAAGTCACTATATTACATGATACAGAACAATTAATATTTGCATTTTGCAACTTGCTGTCTCAATCCTTATCTCTTTACTACAAAGAGCAACAACAACAACAACTATTATTATTTAAAGAAAGAAACACAATTGCTCAAACACTTCATGATTCGATAGCACAGTCTTTATCATACTTAAAGATAAAGATTAGCCTTCTTCAAAGGGATCCAATCATCATTAGTTCTTCTCAGGTTGATAATGTTTCAGAGATGAGGTGTGAGTTAAATGAAGCTTACTCAAACATCAGAAAACTAATTTCTACTTTTAGAATTCCATATAAGAAAATCGAAACGTTAATTTTATTAAAAGATGCGATAGCAATATTTAATGACACATATGGTTTTAACATTAGGTTGGAATATAAAGATTTTTATGAAGACTATTCGCATGAGCAGGAAATACTCATACTGAACTTCTTCAATAAATTATTCGAATGTTTAAGGATAAGTATGCCTCCATCACGGATTGAGCTGCATATAAAATCCCTAGCTGAATATGTCATTATCATCCTGAAGGGTGAAGCTGAGTTCGAGGATTCAATATCGAGCTTAGTTGTTTTTCTAAAATCAGAAAATATTTCATTCATTAATGAACGGACGCAAGTGAAAATTGATCTTCACGTAGTTTGAGGAACACACATGGAAAAAGCTTTAACAACCAACGCAGATGTTTTTTCAATTTTACTAATTGATGATCATCCTGTCCTACGGAGCGGGATTAAGCAACTTTTACGTACAAATCCCTTTTTAACTATTGTAGCTGAAGCCAGTACAGGACAAGATGGTGTTCAGCTAGCATTAGATTATGAACCTGACTTAATTTTGTTAGATCTTAATATGCCTGAGTTTAGTGGTATAGACACATTAAAGTCATTACGAGCGCATAATGTATCTAGCAGAATCGTAATCTTCACAGTATCAGATTATGAAGATGATGTTTCGGATGCTATACTTGCTGGAGCAGATGGTTATCTACTCAAAGACATGGAACCTGAAGACCTGATTAGCTCGATTGAACAGGCGTGCATGGGAAAGCTTGTGATAAGCCCAAAACTAACTGCAATCCTTATTGAAAGTATGCAGTCAAGAAGAAAAAACCGCCTTAAAGACAAAAATCTCCAAGTGTTAAGCCATCGCGAAATAGATGTTTTGAAATTTATTGCTCAAGGCTTGCCTAATAAGGTTATATCAAGACGTTTATTTATTTCTGAAGGAACAGTTAAAGTTCATGTAAAAAACATTCTTAAAAAATTAAATCTTCATTCAAGAATTGAAGTTGCAGTGTGGGTTCATAATGAGAAGATTATTTTCGACTAGTAGTGATAACTATTGCGTTATTTAATCATTTGCAGAAATAAAGCGTCACCGAAAAGTGGCGCTTTAATAGCTATCACTCTAATGTGAAAGGCCAGGAAGGATTTCCAATAGATAACGGCGCTGTTCTAATGGTGTGTTGCTTGTCCAAAAATCGAAAATCACATGAGCTAGCAATGGCATTAAGAGAAGTAAAACACACAACATTGCAAGCAGTTTCTTTGCTGAAACCTTTTTATTCGCAGTACCAAAATGAATCGCATTAGCTTGTTTTGGGCATGCAGAGATACAAGTTAAACAGTTTGTACACTCAATATTTCTGACAGATATAAGTTCATGAACCTGTATCCTTGATGGACATGCTCTACTGCATTTATCACAATCGTATCCCTTGCTTCGTAAACAGCTGCTGGAAGACCTGCGAATACGTAATGGTGTCAGAAGTCCTAACAAGGCAAGCCATCCACCATAAGGGCATAGGTATCTACAGAAGCCTTGCTTGAAAAACATCGTGATACATAATACCCAGGCAACAAAAATGCCTGATATGAAGTTTAAGTTGAAAAAGAAGGCTCCCATTTTCATGTCAGCAGCTTGGTGATACTGGCTCATCAAGTACCCTGGCAGTGCAACATTTGGAACAGCAAGAATAACTATGAACATCAGAAATGATAGAACTAGACATTTCTGAGACCTGAGCAGTAGGTCTAACCATTTTGGCGGAGTCCACTCACCAGGTAGCAGCAAATTTCGAAAATGATACAGCCATTCACCGACAACCCCAAGAGGGCAAAACCATGAGCAGAAGGCACGACCTAAAATGAGTCCAGATAAGGAAATAACCAAGACTGTGATTGTTGCAGCTGGATGGTGGTAATCAGTAATGCCCAAACTCAACAACGCCCGCAAGCCAAGACCGCCCGCTATAGGTAGAAAGCCATCTACGATATCAGGTCTAGACAGCCAAGGTAGGTCACCCTGGTGGAGTTGAAAAATATAAACGCCATACTGTATTGTTACAAATCCCCACGATATAACTAAGAAATATCTAACTAAACTACGAAGTTGTTGATCACTTGAATCATAAAATGCGGATATTAATTTATATCTATAAAGCATACCAATAGCGACAGCAAACACGATTAAACTACTTAGTGGTGGCTTGGCTGCTACCGTCAACCATACAGCAGCGGTTAGCATCATGAACAGCTGCCAAGACCAGCCTGAACGCTCATGCCACTGGAACAACAACAGATACACCAAGCCACTCAGCATGGTTATGGTTTCAATCCCACTCATCTAGCCAACTCCCATCGCAAAAACAGCCAATCATAAACAACATTACAGTTATTCATTTTGATCTGGATGGGCAGTTGGCCTAGTTTGTGGCGATGACCAGATTGTAATTTATTCTCTTGTCTTAATGAGTGGGGTGTCTGAGCTTACGTTTTCAGCCCAAAAATGGATATTGAATCTAGCATCTTCAGACAGTTCAACCCTGTGCCAATACTGAGGTGGGCTGGTTGCAAACTCTCCGGCTCGGATTACAAGCGTAATTTCAGGTATCTCCGCTGTTTCATCAGCAAAACCGTAATATGTTACCGTCCCCTCCATTACACATAACTGACCGAATACGCCAGCAGCTGTATTGTGATGGGTTAATAGAGCCTGTGGTACGTTTTCATTTGTAAAGAATGGGGTTGAACGGCGAACAACCCAATGAGCTGGTATACTATGCAGTAGCGACATGTTTTATCCTTAATAATCTATGAAATTAAGTAAGGCTGAGCATATGCTCAGCCAGCAATTATTCATCTAGAAAGAAGGCGTAGAAGTGGGAATGCAGCTCCCATTTGGTCTCCACCTACGACAAAGCCGCACATTTCACCATCCTCGCTGCGAGCTTCTGCGACCATTCCATTTTTATTCCACTTAAACTGCCATGAAAGGTCTGTACCTTTTGTTCTACCAGCTAACTGCAAAGGATATTGAAGTGTTTTTACCTTCACTAGCATTGGAGGAAGCGTTAGTGGTGTTGGCTTACCAATCAGAGTTTTAGATAATGCATTGGCACCGAGAACAATTGGCTGCAAAAAGGGGCGTAATTCACCTTTCCACTCAACGCAATCGCCAAGCGCATAAATGTGCTCACTCGATGTTCTCAGGTATTCATCCACTACAATTCCACGCCTTACAGCCAGTCCCGCATTCATCGCTAAGGATAGATTCGGTTGTAGACCTATAGCTGAAATGACAAGATCCTGTTCACTGAAACTGCTGTCAGTGAGCTCTATCGTAAAGGATTCGTTGGCATCTCCTCTTTGTATCGACTTGATACCTCGACCAAGTTTTAGGTCAACCCCCTGCTCCCGTAAGGCTTGCAGTAACGGTTGACTCAATGCAGCTGGCATTAATGTACTTAGGGGGCTGTCCGCCAGATCTACAAGCGTCACAATTCGGTCTTGGCCCACCATATCCATAGCCAACTCACAGCCGATCAAACCTGCTCCGAGTACCATAATGCGTTTTGCATTCTTAATTAATTGTTCGGCATTGGCATAATCATTTTGGCTATTGAGGGTTACCATTTTATCCGAGTTGGGAACGGGAGGCAGTATAGAACTGGCCCCAGTTGCCAGCACTAGCTGGCCATAAGAAAAATCGCCATTATTTGTGTGTACCATTTTGTTATTCGGACTAATGCTATGCACAATCGTATTAGGTGACAGAATGATACGTTGCTGTTCAGCAAATTGAGCCCCCGTCAACTTTGTCATTGCGCTGGCGGTGTAACCACGACTGACCACATGACTCAAGTCCGGTTTGTTATATTCATTGCCATTATCAGCGGTAATAAGACGGATCGGTCTTTCACCATCTAATTTACGCAAGCTTTTTACCAACTGCTGAGCGGCAAAGCCGCTACCGATGATGACTATATCCTGGCTGGAACCAGCATAATGCTCATTTAATGCGCTCATACACATGCCTCCACTGCGCATGGTTCGAATACCTCCTTGCCGATGCCGCAGCCAGGGCAAAGGAAACTCTCCGGTACAAGGCTCCAGGGAGTGCCAACCGCAACCAATTGATCCGGTTCACCTAAGGCGGGGTCATAAACCCACTGGCAGACTGTGCAAAGCATTGCTTGCTCATCGTCTACTCCGGCTACAACTGACTGGGTGGTCTCCTCTACAGGGGAGATATCAACAGTGAATGGCACTTGATGGGCTGCTTTTTCTGGGCGAGGCACCTCAATAGGATGTAACGCCCATTGACGAGCGAGCTGGCGTCCATGCTCTCGGCACTCTGCCAGTGCAGAACCATCTGGTCGCCATTTGGCTTTCAGAGAAATGCTGATATCAAAGCCTGCATCCATCAATCGGGTCTGGATACGATCTACTGCACCACCAGTCCAGCCGTAACTGCCGAATGCAGAAGCACGCTTGTTTCTAAAGCGCAGGCCAGTTATCTCCTCCAGCATGCCTGCCACCTTAGGCATCATGACGTTGTTCATTGTGGATGAGCCCACGAGTATTCCCTTGGAGCGGAACACTTGTGTCAGGATCTCGTTCTTATCGTGGCGGGCTACGTTGTAGATCTTGACTGCGACCCCAGGGTCAACTTCGTGAATACCCTGTGCGATGGCATCGGCCATCATACGGGTGTTGTTTGACATCGAGTCATAGAACAGGGTGATACGATCTTCTTGGTAGTGGTCTGCCCACTCCAGATACTTGAGAATAATTTGGGTCGGATCCTCACGCCAGGCAATACCGTGGGAGGTTGCCACCATGCTTACTGGCAGGTTGAATCCAAGCACCTCTTTGATTTTAGCTGTCACAAGTGGGCTGAATGGGGTGAGGATATTTGCGTAGTACCGTTGGCACTGCTCCATCAATTCGGTTTGATCTACTTCGTCATTGAACAGATGCTCATCACAATAGTGTTGACCGAAGGCATCGTTAGAAAACAACACTGCGTCCTCAGTCATGTAGGTCATCATGCTGTCGGGCCAGTGCAGCATAGGTGTTTCAATGAACACCAGCTGCTTGCCATTACCGATGTCGAGACTGTCGCCTGTTTTGACTGGATGGAAGTTCCATTCAGGATGATGATGGTGTCCCGTGATTGAGTCGATAGCGTTGTGAGTGCAGTAAATCGGAGTGCCTGGGATACGAGCCATCAATTCGGTCAGTGCCCCTGCGTGATCTTCCTCAGCATGGTTGATCACCACATAATCGATAAGGTTAAGGTCGATCTCTGCTGCAAGGTTTTGAACGAACTCTCGGCTGAACTTATGATCGACTGTATCAATCAGCACGTTCTTCCCTTCACGGATGAGATAGCTGTTGTAGCTCGTCCCCTTGTTTGTCTTGTACTCAGTACCATGAAAATCTCGAACTTCCCAGTCCCGTTGGCCGACCCAGTGAATGTTGTTTTTGACATGAATGGTCATCTGGCAATTCCTCAGTATGTAATAGTTGGTATTTCTTGATATCAACTATTGCAGCTAACATGCCAACTCATAACTCATTGTTTTTATGAGGCTTAGTTTATTTTCTTGTTAAAATGACATAGTATTGATATTGTTTAAATGACAGCATTAATGTCATTTGGACACTAACAATGATTTCGACAGACAGTTTGGCTCGTATTGCTATAGACATACAGCTGGGGATTTCACATCAAGACAGATTCCACCGCCTTATCCAGAGTATTCGCAGCCTACTGAACTCAGATGCGTCAGCCTTGCTACGATACGAAGGAGGCCAGTTCATCCCGCTCGCCATCGATGGCTTAATGCAGGACGTATTAGGACGCCGTTTCGCCATCAAGGAGCACCCACGCATGGAGGCAATTGCCCGTGCTGGTGACGTAGTACGCTTTCCGGCAGATAGTAGCTTGCCAGACCCCTATGATGGCTTGATCCCTGATCATGCAGAATTTAAGGTGCATGCTTGTGTTGGTTTGCCTCTGTTCTCCGATCAAGTCTTGATTGGTGCATTGACCATAGATGGAATGAATCCTGCTCAGTTTGATGACATTAGCGATGAAGAGTTGCGTTTAATTGGTGCGCTAGCGGCAGCGGCGTTAAGTAACTCATTACTACTAGAGCGTTTAGCTCGCCAGAGCAGTGAGCCATTAATACCTTCAACACCAACAGGTGCAGATAGGTTCGAGATAATCGGGCATTCTCAGGCGATGCAGCAGCTAAAGCATGAGGTAGATATAGTTGCTAATACTGATTTAAACGTCCTGATTTTGGGCGAAACGGGTGTAGGTAAGGAGTTAATAGCAAAAGCTGTACATCTTGGCTCGCCACGTGCAGATCGCAAATTGGTATATCTCAATTGCGCAGCCCTACCGGAATCCGTAGCAGAGAGTGAACTATTTGGGCATGTAAAGGGAGCGTTTACAGGCGCTATTCATAATCGTGCGGGTAAATTTGAATTAGCGGATAAGGGCACGTTGTTCCTGGATGAAGTTGGTGAATTATCCTTATCATTGCAGGCAAAATTGCTACGTGTCATTCAATATGGAGACTTGCAGCGCATTGGTGATGATACCCCACTGAAAGTCAATGTACGTGTGCTTGCTGCAACGAACCGAGACTTGAAGAAAGCAGTCATCGATGGCAAGTTTCGAGCAGACCTCTATCATCGCCTGAGTGTTTTCCCTATACATGTACCAGCCTTGAGAGATAGAGAGGATGATATCTCCTTGTTGGCTGGCTACTTTTGCGAGTGCTGTCGAGTGAGTATGGGGTTAGAGCAACTGCGGATCCAACCTCAAGCACTGCATCTTTTGAAGGGCTATGACTGGCCTGGTAATGTGCGCGAACTGGAGCATGCCATTCATCGTGGTGCCGTATTGGCTAGAGCAGAGCAACGAAGTCCGGTTCTGACGCTTGCAACCCATCATTTCAGTATAGCTATGCCACCAATGCCTCAATCTAGTATAAGCCCTGCCGAAAATATTGATGGCTTCACCACTAACCAAATGGGTTTGAGAGCATCAACTGATGCATTTCAGTCTGCGCTAATTACGAAGGTGCTAGCAGATCATAATGATAATTGGGCTGCAACAGCACGAGCCTTAGATATTGATTGTGGTAATTTACACCGCCTAGCCAAGCGGTTGGGACTGAAGTAAATATCAGTATTTTTTACATTTTTGAAATTTCGATTTGAAATCAGAGCATTAATAATATAATAGAGCCCTAGTTATGGACAACATTGAATCAAACAGACCACCATCGCCACTAAAAACTTTATTGATTGATGATCATTCCATTCTACGCAGTGGAATAAAAGAGCTTTTATCTACAGATCCTGACATTAAAGTCGTTGCAGAAGCAGGTGATGGCCAACAAGGGCTAGAGCTGGCTATTACTTACGAGCCGGATGTAATAATATTAGATCTTGATATGCCCATACTGAACGGTCTTGAAACGTTAAAAAAAATAAAGGCACATGGGCTGAAATGCAAAGTCATAATTTTCACATGTTCCGACCTTGAAATGGATGTAATTGAGACTTTCAGGGCAGGAGCAGATGGATATTTGCTCAAAGACATAGAGCCATCTGATTTTATAATGTCAATAAGATCAATTTATTCTATTTCATTTGTGGCGAGCCCTTCAATATTAAAGATTTGTAATTCAGATCATTATATTAAGCAATCAAAAAAAGCAGCTAACTCGATAAATTCTTTAAGCCATAGAGAGATAGATGTGCTAAAGCTTATGTCAAACGGCTTTTCAAACAAGCTAATCGCTCAAGAATTATTTATATCTGTAGGAACAGTCAAAATTCACGTGAAAAATATACTAAAAAAATTAAGCTTGAAATCAAGAGTGGAAGTGGCAGTGTGGGCACATAATCGAACTATAAACTAGGTGTATCGGATAGCCCCCTATATTTCCTATAAAATATCACATCATATGTATGCCTTGTATTGGGTTAAGAAGAAATCACCACTTGGCATACATAATATTATGCACCAAGTGATGATTTATCTAACATTGCTTTTATTAGTTTCATTATAACTTTAATACAACCATCCTGTTCTGAATGAAACGCCTACAAAAACGAATAGGATAGATATGATCGTCACTGCTCGAATGTGCCATCCCATTAAAGCTAAATTAGACTCATTTAAATTAGGAATTACACGAAATCTAGCATTTATTGCAAAACAGGTAGTGAGTGTAAGTAATGCCAATTTAATGAGAATAACATTTGTAACCCTGTTATCAATGTTAAACCAATTTAGTACATCACTCTCAATGTTCAATGCCAGGTAAATACCCGTGACTATCTGCGTTATTAAGGCAGGCATTCCAATTCTCTCGTATACAGATTCAAAGTCTAGTAATATTTTCGTTGACGATTCCTTTAGTGCTTTAGGGAGAACTATTAGAGCGAGTATAATATGCCCGCCAGTCCAGATTGTTGCACCTAAAATATGCAAAAATAACGCAACTCCATGCATGTCAAACACCTTCGATGTTACACATTAAATTGGCATTCAGGATGTTCATTAAAGCACTTTTTGCTAATGATTTCTACTAAAAAAATTCAGTAGTTAGTAACTGATTTAATTAAAATCACAGTAAGTGTGATGCATTATTATTGATGCTCTACATCACAATGCAAGATGTCTCTGAAAGATACATCTTGCATTTGGATGCAATGTATTTAATTGCACTCTTGATTTATATTTTTATATGATGGAAAAAAATTTTTATATTAAAGTGGGATTACATTATCAAATGAGATCTTTGCCATTTTCTTTTAATATTCAAAATAAAATTAATACGGCTAGATTTATAAAAAAACCACCTACACAAAGGAATAGAAATAGTATGGCAGCAAGAATCAAAGGTTTTACACCCGCTTGATGTATTGCACCAATGTGAGTACGTAATCCAAGAGCGGCCATAGCCATTGCAAGCAATATACTGTCGATATCAATCAAGTAATTGACAATGTGTGGAGGTATAATGTTAAGGGAATTTATTCCACTGGCGACAATAAATAATACCGCAAACCATGGTATAGTAATGCTATTGCTTTTATGGGACGTATCATGAGTCTCTTTACCGATGCATGTAGATAATACTATTAAAAATGGTGCGAGCATCATGACACGAATCATCTTAACAATCACGGCCGTATTTGCTGCATCCTCGCTGACACTACGGCCTGCTGCCACTACCTGTGCGACTTCATGAATTGTTGAACCAGCAAACATGCCGTATTGTTCAGCACTTATATCTAAATAGGGATAAATTAGTGGGTATAGAAACATAGCAATAGTTCCAAATACAACCACCGTAGCAACAGCAACTGAAACCTTATGAGCTTGGCCCTTGATCACAGGTTCAGCAGCCATTATCGCAGCTGCACCACAAATGGAACTTCCTGCACCAATTAGCATTGTTGTCTGTTTATCAAGTCTTAATAGTTTTGTTCCAATATAATAAGCCAAGATAAACGTACAGCTGATCATTAATATGTCTATGATAATTCCTGCCCAGCCTATCCCCTCTATTTGCTGGAAGGTTATTCTGAAGCCATAAAGAACAATGCCAACTCTAAGTAATTTATTTTTAGCATAATCTACACCTATAGCAGTATGATTTGCTACACGAGGGAAGAAGGTGTTTCCAATAAAAATCCCAAATACAATAGCCAAAGTAAGCGCACTAAGGCCCATATGAGTTGCAACATCCAGTTTACTAGCTAAAATACTCATTGCGGCAATTATCGCTACGAGTATGATGCCTAGCCACCACTGGTAGCTTTTTAGGCTACTTTTCAAAAACGAATTATTATCATGTACAACAGACGAATGAGGCATTGAGTGGTCTTCTATACTTATTTACTGTGTTATAGCATTATATGCCTTGATAATTGATAATAAAAATACATAATAATTAACAATGGATAACCTACAGTTATGGTTATAAACCTACACCTTTTGCGCATTTTTTATACGGTTTCAAGTGAGGGCGGTTTTTCCAATGCAGCCACACATCTTTGTATTAGCCAGCCAGCGGTATCAAAAGCAGTTAGTGAGTTAGAGCGTCAGATAGGACTTCCATTACTAGAAAGAGGTTCAGGTAGAAGCCGAAAAGGGATTCATTTGACTGAGCATGGGCAAGTGCTATTTGACCATGCGCATGCAATATACATGTTAGAGCGTGCTGCCATTGATGATATGCAAGCCAGAATTGGAATGAAGAAAGGGCGCTTGACAATTGGAGCAAGTAGCACAATTGCTGGGTATTGGTTTCGACCATATTTATCAAAACTTATACAACGTTTTCCTGATATTGACCTAAAAATAACTACGGGAAATACGCAGTATATAGGACAGCAGTTATTAGACTGTCAAATCGATATCGGATTGGTCGAAGGAACACTGAGTGATCCTCGCCTCTTATCATGTCATTGGCATGATGATGAGCTTTGTCTTATTACATCCCTAACATCAGATACATATGAACATGATTGGGCACAACACACTTGGTTGTTAAGAGAACCTGGTTCAGGAACGAGAGAAGCAACAGAGTTATGGTTAGAAAATCAAGGCATTATCCCTATACGGTGCATTGAATATGGTAGTACTGAAGGAATAGTCAGAGCTGTTGCTGAGGGACTAGGAGTTTCGCTGGTGTCTTCTCGGGTGGTGCGTGAATCAGGATATGCTGATGATGTTTCTGTTATGCCTATTTCTATTAGATTTCGCCCATTATTTATCGTTTTATTGAAAGACAGGCCGATTTCTCCTCTTGTAGAAAAATGTTATAATATCTTGATGAGTCAAAGTTGATATGTAATCTTCAAGCTAATAAGCGTTGTAGAATTTCCTACTCTATCTGCGTTGACGATTTTTCTAAAAGAAATAATCTATCGCATAAAGAAATCCATATTTCAATCCAAGGTGTGATTTGAGCCGGAATATATAGTCATTACTGCTATTTCAAGATCTTTTAGGTGGTTTTTTAGCTTCATGCGGACTGTAACATCTAATATGATATAAGTAGATATGTATACTTATTGGAAAGCTGCTTATAGATACTAATTTTCTATAGCTTGCATTTCTAGACTAATTCCATGCCTTAAATTCAGTATCACCGCACTTAATCACACTATATTATTTTGTTTTTTTAGTTTCTCTACAATCCATGCGCAGGCTTCATCAATTCTTAAAAAACTTTTTACTTCATGCAGCTTAAGTGACGGGAGCCTACTTATCGAAATTGAGTACAACGTTGGTGAGGATATTACATGCGCTTGGCACACTAGCATGCTATTTCCCAACCATTGATGAAAACTATCTGCCGCTTCAAGGGCGTCTTCTGTCGCACCAGCATCATGTCTTACATCAATAAGTAGGCCAAATGGTTTTTCTTTTATTGTTTCAATAGTCGAATGCATTTCTAAAATCCATGCTGCCACACCCTCCTTATTGAATGTACCTATTAACTCACATATGACGATACAATCAGCATGAAGCTCTATTGAATAACGTCCGTGTTCGAGTTTTTTAGACATAATATCTCCAATGCATGAAACACCACTTTATGAGTTTTACACTAAGTAATTGCATTTGCAAACGGTTATTAAGAGGGGACATGCGATACTTATCAAATTGTTAGGTACAACAGTCAAAGATAGCATATCCTGATCTCGTGCTAGTATGGTAAATATGTACTATTAGGAATCCATATAGAATAGGAATTATTTATAATATCCGTAATGTAAGAGATGAGTGGTTGTTCCACTCATCCTTTTTGTATTTAGCGCACGACTAACTATCTTAACAGCAGTATGCTTCTTTCCGCCATTTTTAAAATGGCCGTTGTCGTACTTCCAACAATAAATTGCCTAATGCGCGAGTGACCGTAAGCCCCCATCACAATAAGGTCGCAGCCTACCTCTTCTGCATGCTGGCAAACAACTGGCACCACCTCTCCTTGCAGCAGCATTGCTTCAACCCTGATACCCGCACTCTTCAACAACTGTTTGGCTTGTGCCAGCTGGCGCTCGTGCTCATCACTCGGTTCGCCGACCATCACCAAGTCACACTCCAGCCCCTTGAGCAGAGGACTGCTTGCGATCAATTCCAGCACCTTCTTGGTGGTCGGGCTGGCGTCATAGGCAAACAGGAAGCGGCTTGGGGCCTGAAAGCCCGGCTGCACTACCATGATGGGATTAGCCAAGGTACGGATGACGTTCTCGATATTGCTGCCAATCAGTTCGTGGGCATGGGCGGTGCCCTGCTTGCCCATGATCAACATCCGCATACCGGATGAGAGTTCCAGGGTCGTCTCGACCAACTGGCCGTGGCGTTGCAGGGCCTCGACCCCTGACACCCCCAAACCAGCCAGATATTCCTTGCCACTGTCCAGCAGAATGCGCCCCTGTTCATGGGCGAGACGGCTGCGTTGGTGATCCAGCTCGGCGAGCTCCTTGAGCAAATGCTCGCGGCTGCCCAGGCCGATGTTGCCGGAGAGATCTGCTTGTCCTTCAAACTCATTTTTTTCCAATACGTGCAGTAGAGTGACAGGTAACCCAGTGTTGGCTGCGGCCCATGCCGCAGCATCACACACAGCTGTCATGGCAGGTGAACCATCGATACAGGCAAAAATGTTTGTCATGGTAAATTCCTTCTTGTGATCAGTGTCCAGCCAGCAGCTTTTCAACTTCTTCCGGTTTATCGTGAACGCCAAAGCGGTCAACGATAGTGGTACTCGCCTCGTTCAAGCCAATCAGCTCAACGTCTGTGCCCTCACGGCGGAACTTGATGACCACCTTGTCCAGTGCGGTGACAGCGGTGATATCCCAGAAGTGGGCGTGGGTGAGGTCGATCACCACTTTTTCTACCACTTCCTTGAAATCAAATCCGGCAAAAAACTGTTCGGCACTGGCGAAAAACACCTGGCCCCGAACCTGATAGGTGCGTACCTCGCCATGACGCTCACTGTCACTCTTGACCAGCATGAAGCGAGCAACCTTGTTGGCAAAGAACAAGGAGGCGAGCAGTACCCCGACAAATACCCCGAGCGCTAGGTTATGGGTAGCGACGACCACTGCCACTGTTGCGATCATCACGATATTAGTGGAGAGCGGGTGCTTCTTGAGATTACGAACCGACTCCCAGGAAAACGTCCCGATAGAGACCATGATCATCACGGCTACCAGGGCTGCCATGGGGATCTGGCGGATCCACTCATCCATGAAGACCACCATCAGGATGAGCAGGGTGCCAGCGACAAAGGTGGAGAGGCGGCCACGGCCACCGGATTTGATGTTGATGATGGACTGACCAATCATGGCGCAGCCCGCCATGCCACCCATCAGGCCCGCGCCGATATTGGCAATTCCTTGGCCCTTGCACTCGCGATTGCGGTCGCTGCTGGTATCCGTCAGGTCATCGACAATGGCTGCCGTCATCATGGATTCGAGCAGACCGACCACAGCCAGACCTGCGGAATATGGGAAGATGATCGCCAACGTCTCCAGATTGAGCGGCACTTCGGGCCACAGGAAGATGGGCAGAGTATCGGGCAGCTCGCCCATATCGCCTACAGTACGGATATCGATGCCCATGGTGATGGCGACTGCCGTCAGGATGACGATGCAGAGCAGCGGAGAAGGCACTAGCTTGCCTACCACCGGAATAAGCGGGAACAGATAGATGATGCCAAGGCCTGCCGCCGTCATGGCGTAGACCTGCCAGGTGACGTTGGTAAGCTCTGGTAGCTGGGCCATAAAGATGAGGATCGCCAACGCATTGACGAAGCCGGTCACCACCGAGCGAGAGACAAACCGCATCAGGCTGCCGAGCTTCAAGTAACCCGCCGCGATCTGGAGTATTCCGGTGAGCAGGGTGGCCGCCAGCAGATATTGCAGACCATGCTCTTTGACCAGGGTCACCATCAGGAGTGCCATTGCGCCTGTGGCTGCCGAGATCATGCCTGGACGACCGCCAACAAAGGCTATGACCACGGCGATACAGAAGGAGGCATAGAGGCCGACTTTGGGGTCTACACCAGCAATAATGGAGAAGGCGATGGCTTCTGGGATCAGCGCCAGGGCGACCACGATTCCGGCTAACAGGTCACCACGGATGTTGGAGAACCATTCTTGTCTTGCACGTTCTAGCATGGGGGGATTTTCTCGCTTGTTTAGGATCCATAGCACAACGCACCCATCGACTTGGGGGTCAGATGGAGTTCGGGCAGGATCAGATTGTTGTATTGGGATCTAATGGGTGTAAAAAAGCGCTCCGGTTGTGACAACCAGAGTCAGGCGGCAGGAGCCGCAGAGGGAGGGGTTAGGGCGGCGTTACAGTCACGCCAGTATGCGATTTGTTCATGGGCTGCGGATGATAGCAGAGAAGCGCTTGCACAGGTAGGGTTATCATGCTTTGCAAAAACGCCTTTTTAATTTTCCGCCCTACAGGGCGAATATAACCACATACTTACTGAGGTTCTGTTTTCTGTTTTCTCTCTGTGTATGAGTTTTCAAGCCATTACCAAGTAATAGAGCATTAATTTATTATATCAATCCAATTAGTCTTGGTTTATAAGAGCGATTTTTATTTGTTATTTTCAATAAAATCGTGTGAGGGGTTGTAAAACTGGGCTCTCTTCGCTGCGAAGCAGCGGAATGTTCAAACGCTGAAATTTAATTCAAGCTCTCATAATTAGTAAATGGACAGTTTTTCGAATTTTTCAAGTGGGGGGGGTGAAAAACTTTTGAAAATCATTCTGTTTGGTGGAAGTTTAACCAACTTAGATGATTTTATCCTCTCAGCCCCCGACTTATTGCTTATTGGCAAACCCCATGCTCAACCTGTCCCACAAGATCGACAACCGCCTGAACACCCATCGGAGTAGTCAATAGATCGGCAGGTGCTACGCCACCAAGGCTCCATGCAGGACGGTGTAACCACGACAATGCCATGACGGCATCGTTTTCCTGAAGGGACAGTGCGGCATCAAGGGCGAGCACTACTCCATACACCCTGACACCTTGTGATATTGATAGAGGGGTATCTGCTCTGAGCCTGCGAGTAACAGTGCTCTGGCTAATACCAGCCAGCTTACATATCACACCAACATTAGTTCTAACAAGCGCAGCTAGCTGATGGATGATGTCCGCAGGAACTCCTGCCACAATCCACAGGTGAGCACTAAGTGCGTCACGAGGAACACCCAAGGGGTCAAGGAGTGTTGCTCTAAGGCTCGGATTATGGACTGCATCGGGTGTCATGTTACATTCCTCTGTCTACATGTGCTCTTTATCATGCCCTATCTCACCCCACACTGTCGTGCCCAGTGCTCAACAAAGTTTGCACATGTTGCAGGGCTGACACTTGGTTTCCAACCAACTAGGTTAGTGTCTTGATTTATTGATGGACATCATGAGCAACCCCGAGCAATATTCTATAGTTTCGAAGAGTTCGATTAGGAATAGGGACTATGCCTATTTATACAAGTGTTTTAAAGTTGGATAAACCAATCGGGACACCACCCCATCAAGTAGAGGTAAGCGTCTATTCCAGCCCATATGGTGGCTACATCAGAGTCAGTGAAATAGATGTTCACAATGAGAATGCTGCCGCATTCACATCCGCTTTAATGTCCGCAGACGAGTGTCGTGCCCTTGCTCGGTCACTAGACGCGATGGCTTCCGTTCTTGAACAATCGGAAAAAAATGGTGATATGTCCTAGCACCGAGGAGAGTCGATGACTGAGCTGATCTGTACTGAGCCTGGCATAGGTATTGAGCTTGGGACTACTTTTCTGGTTCTATCGGAGAACGGCTCTGAATGGGAAATCCTGTTGGGTAATGAATACCGCAGGATCAACAAACGCAGCGGGCGCGTTACAGGTTGGAAAACACCTCCAAAATTTGAGTGCAAAGACATCCAAAAATAACATATCAAATAAGTGCTCAATGCTGGTTATGCCAGTAATAATGTTGACTAGCGGCTTCACCTTTCATAGAATCAAGGCACAGGGAGATTCGCTACCCTAAGTGCGAAGTTGAAACAAGGGAGAGTCGCTACCCTGAGTGCGAAGTTGAAAAAATGCTGAAACCCTGCCTCGTTGCGGGGTTTTTTGCTTTCTGGAGACATGGATGTGTAGTGGCCTAGTCATCCAAGACTTCCTCTTAAGTTAAGAGGGGCGAAGTGTCTGGATCCTCAAGGGGCAAATCTAAAATTTCTTATCATCGACTCATTCTGTGAGCCAATGATATTGTCCTATCGGCTCATTTCGTGAGCCGAACAAGATCCTTCATCGGCTCATCTGGTGAGGTGGTCTCAACGCTCACTACCACTTGGATTTAATTTTTAGCTACATATTTTCATAGCAGATTGGAGCTAGGCCACTAAACAGATCCGAACGCGATTTCGCTCACGTCTTTTTGAATAATGCTACTTCTACAATCGTCTTGGTGCCAAAAACAGTGGTGCTAATGCTGGGGTTGAGAGATAATTTCACTGATATAAAAGTGTGATACATGAGGATAAAAATGAACGATTTTTTGAAAACTTTGTTGAATATCCGTAGTCTGCGAGCTGCATTGCGTGAGTTGTCATTTGAGCAACTGGTCGAAGTTAAAGAAAAATTGGATGAGGTTTTTGCTGAGCGTGAGCAGCAAGAAACCAAATTGAGAGAGGAATCTGCCGAGCGCCTGCAAAAATTGGCTGAGTTCACCGAGATGTTGAAAGAAGCAGGCATCGATCCGAGCGAGCTGGTTGGCACTGCGGCTCCAGCGAAAGCTGATGGTTCAGCCAACAAAGCCAAACGCGCTCCTCGTCCTGCCAAATACAAGTATAACGAGGACGGTCAGGAGAAAACCTGGACTGGCCAAGGTCGTATGCCCAAGGCCATCGCAGAAGCTGTTGCGAGTGGTCGAGCATTGGAAGAGTTCTTGATCTAGTGCTGAGAGCCCATGCCTGTGTGGCATGGGCTCTTTCTAGCTACCATAGATATGTGTAGAGGTTAATTATGAGTGATAGCTTTCCTTATAGTCTTCCAATAATGGATGTGATCCGTCATGACTATGAGAGATTTAGGTTTGACACTCATAAATATACACATAAGGGATTGTTTACAGATGGTGATTTATTATTTGCTGTGATACTAGAAGTAAACAGTAACAAGGAGCTTCTAGAGGAGCTAAGTCAGCAGTATCATCATTTTAAAACAGCCGGAATTCCAGCCGCAAAAATTGTTGGGGAGATCTTAGATAGCTATAAGCCTATAGCGCTGCGAAATTCAATTGAGAAAAGTCATCTTCATGGTCATCCTATGAATATGCACGAAACAATTAATGAACTGAATTTGCATATTCCTAAAAAATATCATCCATTCTACGTTGATTTTAAGTATGGGACTAACAAGTTCCAGATTACCTTAAAATGTAATTTTACAGAAAGTGACAAGGAAGAAATTCAGTTGATATGTGAGTCTCTTGGTTATCAAGGGTATGATTACGTATTTATACACAATGATAGAATAAAGGACTACCCTGGCGAAGTTCACTATAAACCAAATCAAAATGGCAACTTATTATTGGCTGCTAGCGGACTGATTCATAAGCAATTCCCAAAAGAATTACTTGCATGCTATGAAGAAGATGAAGATTTTTGGCTTGAGAATCGACATTTTATTTTTAGTGGGAATCATTCTGATTCAGCAGCGAGTTACTTATTGCCTGGTTTTGATAAAATCGGAACACGCTGTTTTGTTGATGCATCAGTTTTCTCTCGTCTAAATATTAGGGTCTATTTGACGCTATATGAACAGGTGGTTATCGCATTGCCGCTTGAGCAGTCCAATGAGCATTTCTATGAAATGTTTAAAATTAATAGGTTTGAGTTGCGTGAATTGATTTTTCGTGGGCGATTATTATTTGTTGTCCCACAAAATCTAGCTAGGTATTCTCAATCTTTGCTCCTTGACATTATTTCAGTTAATCCTAATTCTATTATTTTCTCTAGACGTTTAGCCGCAGCAACCATTCAAGGTATCCAAGAAAAGAGTGGTGTTGTTGGGACTACTTTTTCGAGTGATGAGCAATATAATTTTGTTCACCACTGCTCTCGTTCTGGAAATCTAGGATTGCAGCGATTAGCGGATATGCTTTCGGCACAATGGCAATTCGGAGAGTATATTGTAAATAAAGAAGGCGCAGTAGGTACACATTATTTGGGCCTATCTGAAATGGCCATAATGGGATTTAAAGAAAAAGGAAAAGACTATACTATAGAATTATCTAGTGCGAGCTCTAGCTACGAGTTTTCCCAAGGATTAAAAGCCCATCACTTTCCATTCGACTCTAGTGGCTACTCAGAGGTTAATGCTTGCCAAATAATTAGTGGCTTATATAACGGAGTTGTTAGTACATCACAAACCATACGAGAGTCTGAGATATCGACAATTTTGAGTAAAGTGTTTGCAGTTAATAATGACATGAGCGTACTGGAACTCGATGATGCATTATCACGCAGTCTTATTAGAACTCTACCAAAAATAATAGGTGAATTTTCTAGGCTTAGTGAGGAACAAAGAACAGAAAAGCTCTACTGCTTAAACAAAGAAATACAAAGGATTGAAAAAAATCAAACGAGAGTAGCATCTCTGGATTTTGCTGGTGCATTTATTCCCGCAGCTGCTGGGGCTGTAATGGAATACTCAAATGTTATGGGGGCTGGCTATATATCACTGGGTGGATGGGCGATTAAAGCACTTGAAGTGTATACTCGCAACTCTGACTTAATAAACAATCCGGTATATATTAAGTTATCGAGTCTAAATCATCTGGTTTCTCAAGATGCTGTGATAGTGAAACATGTAAGAGATGCCTTTTCTACTGTTAATGGATAGCATTTTCTGCCAAATGGCCTAGCCATTTATTATAAGGTATCTGATGTCTATGAGTAAAAAATTGGAAGATTTAATCGAATCACAACCATTTGAGGTAGCTCAGAGCACAAAGGAGCTTGCCGAAGTGCTGAGAGTCCGTATCGCTCTGACCAAATTGCTTTCAAATCTCATGGCTGGTGATGTTCCTGAAATAGATCCCGATGTTCTCGATGGTTTATTGTCGCTCAAAAGGTCTGTTGAGAGTAATGACTGTCGGCTAAGTTTATTCGTTCATATGCCTGACGGAACTAATCATGGCGTCAATATTTAATTAAAGAGCTTCATTGGTACGTCAATCGCAGGTCTCATCTACCAAATGAAATTAACGCCCCATGGCGATGCTGTTTCAAACTCGCTCGGTGTGCAAGCGGATCTGATAGCGTGTACTGCGTCCGCCACCAGGTAATTTCTCAATGCATCCCTTTTCCACCAGTTCAGCCAGATGGCGTGTAGAAGTAGCCTTGCTGACTCCGGCGACTTTTTGATATTGGCTGGCGTTGATGCCATTTTCAAAACCTTGTTGGCCGCCATCCAATAAACGGTTAATAACCTTGGTTTGCTCTGGACTCAGACCATCATGACAGTGCTGCAACCAGAAATGTTTTTTGGCAAGAGAACGATCAATAACCTGTAATGCCAGCTCTATGGAGTAATCCAGTGTGTCGAGGAACCAACATAGCCAGGAGGTAATATCCAGCGAGCCCCTCTGCGCTGACTCAAGCGCTCGATAGTAGTCACCCCGCAGCTCTAGAATGGCAACTGACATGGCATACAGCCGGATGCTGTGGCTGTCAGCCTGTGACAGCGCGAGATCGGTCAGTGCCCGCGCTAACCGCCCATTGCCATCATCAACGGGATGCAGGGTCAGAAACCAGAGATGGCTGATTGCCGCACGAAGGAGGGGATCCATCGTGGGGTCATGCTGAGTCTGGTTAAACCAGGGGATGAACTCGGCCAGTTGATCGTCCAGAGTTGCTCTGGGCGGTGCCTCAAAATGCACGGTGGGGCGATCTACACGCCCAGAGACAACCTGCATCGGCTCATCTCCTCGCAACTGCCCTACGTTCACTGGCTGCACCGACCATTCGTTGGCGGGGAACAGCCAACGATGCCATTGGTAAAGTCGTTCAATTGTCAGTGGTTGTTCATGGTTGTCGATGGCATCCAGCATCATTGCCGCGAGCCCCTCTGAGCGATCTGACACGGGATAGGACGGAGTTTCTGATCCCCCTAACCGCCTAGCCAAGGAGGAACGCACGGATTGGGCATTGAGACGCTCACCCTCAATAGCGGATGAGGAGATGATGTTAGCCAGTAACGTATCCAACGTTTGATCGGAGTTCCCCAATCTGGAATGACTACCTATTAGCATTCCCAGCCAGCGTTGAGCATGCCGTAATCTGGGCAATATCTCGCTATCCTGCCAACGAAAATGGGGCCAGTCGGCTTGTTGCCAAATCCAAAATGGTTCCATTATTTCCTCATCCAACGTGCTAAGGTCTCAATAATGAGCCGACCCCGCCCATCATTCAGCTCAATGTTTGAGCCGAATATAACACATGCAGCAGATCAGCAGAGCTGGTAATGAGGATGGAGATACAGGCTGAAAATCTCAGACCGGAGCTGATGAAAAACTGGATTTATTGCTGCTGGGTGGAGCTACTGCAACCAGTTGATAGACAAGGCGGGAGCTCGTTTTCGTTTCGAATGGTTCTTGTGAGCTTGCAGCTTGCGCTGCATGAAGCCACGCCCAAGAAAATGCCGTTCGGTCTACTCATTCATATGCCTGACGATACTCACTAATATTGGGATGCCAATCTAAGCCACCAAAAGAGAAGAATTGAACCACCGAGTAGATTACCTGCCAGGTATTTCCAAGAGCGATCTGACAAGAACAAAATCGCACCCAGTATTGTTATCAAACCCCAGAGATAGGGCATGAGCAGTACATATAGGCCAGTCAGTGAGTATTCATCGTTAAACCAGTCATAGACAGGCTGAATGAACAGGATCGATGCATTCAAGAGGTGATAGAGCATGAACAACACGAATACCCATGTTCTCTCTGTCTTCACGGCTGCGCTCACTTTAGTTCCCCTTGGAATGGATAGCTGAGTTCAATGACGGTCAAAAACGGCTTGTAGGCAAAGCGCTTGTAGTGTTGAAGAACAAACCAGCTTCTGAAACCGGACGCCAGGCCGTAGAACTTGACTCTTCCGGTCGTGGGGTCAGGGCCAATGTCAGGATAATCGAGACCGAAGTGGTCATATAGCGTTACTTTGATCGTGCCCTTGTAGAAATCGCCAAACTTTTCATATGTCGTGATTTCCGCCTTGCCTGCCCAGACATCATTCACCGCAATTGTGAGGCCTTGCACCTTATCTACCGCAGAGTTGAAGATGGGTAACCGAAAGCCGGAGGTCTTGCTGTATTGCTGCATCAAGTCACTCAGAACAAGCTTATTCACATCACCATCAACTTCGGCCAGCTTTGCCTTCACTTCCTTGATAAGGGTATCTGAGAACTTGATCGTGGTCGGGTGAGCTCGCGCTGCTCTCGTCAATGCTTGGTTCCGGTATTCACCCCCCTCAGATTTTTCGAACTTGGCGATCATGGCCAGAATGTTCATCTTCAAGTCACCAGTTGCAAACAATGTGGTCATGTTGCGGAAGCTACTAAAGAACACCTTGGGGTCACTCTTTTCGAGATCGCCAATAAAGCCGTCATCTCCCATCTTCCCTACGAACATGGGGATAGCCTTGATCTGCTCAGCCGTCATCGTGCCATAGGTCATATCTTCGGCAGGGCTACCATCAACGTTCTTACCTGGCTCACGCTTCGACTTGTAAATGAGCACAGGCACACGATAGGTTGTGGCTGACGTTGTATCGGTTTTTGGCTTGAGAGCAGGAGGTATGGTTTCTGTTTTCGGACGCTCTTTCTCTGCCGAACCAAACCACATTGTCGGCTTGGCTTGAGCATATGCCGACTTGATGGCCTGCTCAAACCTGGGCGTCCCCCTCACCGAGATTTGGTCTCCTTGGATACTACAGCAAGCAAACACATCAGATTGCATCCCCAATACCACCTTCGATCCGTCATCAAGGCTTCCAGCCACAGGGCCTAGAATGCGCTTGAACTCGTCCTTGGTAAGTTGGTGGATGTCTCTGAGGTCTGGTCTCTGCATGTATAGAGGGCTCGATAAAGAGTGGTGAAAGGGTCACTTTATCATCAATGCGCCAATCGAGACCATGTAGGCATTTTCTGAAAACGGCAGTTTGTGACGCTTTCTATAGATAGGCAATAGGGGGAGGGGCTTAATAGCTAATAGGCAAATGCTAAAGCTGGCAATGATGTTAATTGCCATCACTGTGAATAATAGGGGAATATAGTTTTATCTGGGTGAAGAGATAATTATTTGGCAAATATATCTATGGCAGCAATTCGCGAATGTCACACCCCATTACCCTAGCAAGACGATAAGCCTTTTCCAGGGTGATATTAACCTCACCACGCTCAATTCGTCCTACGTAGCTTCTATCAATTTCGGCCGCATATGCGAGTGCATCTTGCGATACGCCCAATTGAAGCCGTCTATCACGTACAGCATCACCAAATTTTTTTGCTAGATCTTGCATGTCTCGCCTCTCACTGGCGAGCACTATCTCTGGTTGTTTGGCTAACGACCACGGATTATAATCCGCAATCGAGTTTAGATTTCCACTAAATGTTTTCGTTCGAGACTAAGGATTGCTTATGAGCTCCCAGACTGTGTGGTTACCAACCGCGCTCTACACCGCACTCATGCGTTTGCAGATGGATGATTTCACTACAACGGAGTGCTTGAACGCAGTCTTTGGTGAATCAGAGTACAATCAGGCCCATAAGAGGCGATATGGCCTCGTTTATCGTAATCTGATGAAGTTGGTTGACGCGGGTTTCCTGGAACGGAGAAATGTTGATGATGTCCGATCGTATCCAAGTTTCGTTAAAACCCCTCTATTTCATGATGTGAACTTTCAAGAGGAATTGAGTGACCCAGAGACTCAGGGGGAGCAGGAAGTTCAGAAAGTTCAGAAACAGGAATACAAAGAGGAATCGAATAATGCTCTCTTAGATGAGTTAAACGAAAAAGCGAGCCTCTACCGCATTGAAATTCAGGAGTGCCAGGCTGCAATTGCTGAATACAATAAGCTGCAAGCAGACTACCCGGCTCTGGATATGGCTATTGAGAATGCTCTCAGCGATAGATGTAAGGAATATAGTGACCTACGTGGCAGGTTAGCTGCTGTGGAGGGGGTGATGAGGGCTTTGGGGAGCACCGAGTTAGCACGCTAATGTTACCTCTCCTACATCTAAATTGATTTCAACTGTCGAGATAACCCCGCTGGCTGAAAGCAGCTCAGCTCCCTTGCCTGTTTTTTTGCACAAGCAAGCTTCTTTATTTCGAGGCTTGTTTGTTGCTCAAGCAAGCTTGCTTCAGTATGCTAATTTCTTTCAAAAAATGGGCTTAAACTATCCAGTGAGTGAACAAGTTCTTCAAGAGCCTGTTTATCACCTATTTGTTCCTGACGTAACAGTTTTACAGTTGTTAGCATTTTTTGGACTCTTATTCTCAATGGGGTTGCCTCATTCTCTAAACCGAGAGTGTCACCACTATCTTCTCTATTATACTCTGTAGCTAAGTGGATATAGTGAGAAAGCGTTTGGTTGGATGCATGTAGCGTAACTTTTCTGCACGCAGTGCTAGCCACGCTCAAAATGTTGGAGAAACTCCCCGATGCAGTTAACTTTTTTATTTCCCTTGCGATTAACAGCGTAATAAATCTGTGACGAAAGGAGTGATTTGTTAGATGGCTTAGCTGGTGTCTGTACTTACTCGTGTTTATTACTTTTTTCGTATAATTTTTTAAGTATGCAGCTGTTAGTGCTTTTCCTGTCCTTGAGTCAACGAAAATAGCATCATGGTCAAGAGACTTGAAGGTTGCCTCTATTAACTGAACGTGCCAGAGTAGAATTTGTAAGTCCTCACTCGTGGTTTGCACCTGTCGAAATT
Source organism: Aeromonas sp. R1-1 (assembly GCF_040908495.1). NCBI lineage: Bacteria > Pseudomonadati > Pseudomonadota > Gammaproteobacteria > Aeromonadales > Aeromonadaceae > Aeromonas > Aeromonas sp. R1-1. Next base: position 36,765 of record NZ_JBFODV010000241.1, read on the forward strand.
TACCGCTATATTTTCCCTTGCTGACAGGAATGTTTCTGATGACTATTTTTTGATTGGGGGTAAATAATGACTTGGCAGCATCTTTTATCATGGAGCGCTTTATTTGATGAACTTCACTAATCCTAGAACCTGTGATATTTAATGCCGTAGTTAAGGCTTGCCATCTAGAAGTAAGAAATTCGGATAATTGAGGATGGTAGTTTGAGGTTTCAATGGCTTCATACCACATTAATAATTCATGGTCTCGTACATATTCCATATCATATGAAATATGAATCAATCCACTAAATGAGTCATGGTGGTTATACTTTGTTTCGAAGGTTCCTTTCTTGTACGTTTTGATAGAGTAATGAACTTTAAACTGCTTTTCAGGATCTTTTTGATTCGTAGATAAATTCCAATCAGCATTCCGGTTGGTTAGGAATATTATATAGTTTAAAGCTGTTTTTCCATGGGATAAGAGCGTGTCATCATTTATATCTCTTTCCTTTAGATGGGAAATAAAACTATACAAAGTGCTATCATTGATATTATTTAGCTCTATATCTAGTTCTTCAAGAAAGGAACAAAAGAGGTTTAGACTATAAGCCTTCTTGATAACGGTGGATGCTGATAACTTGACATTATAAGATCGCGCACCGCCACCTATCTCTGTTAAATATGCATTTGCGGCCCAGTCAAACGATCCTCCTTTTTTCATAATCATGGGGAGTGGCAATTCACGACTACCTCCAATTTTCCTGCTTGTTGCGAGAAATCTGAGATTAGTGTTTTTAGCTATAACTACCTTTGACATTATTTTACCTCCCATGCTCTATTTTTCCCGAGGATATTTGCCTGTTCGATAATCAACCGTCTATAGACATCATCAATTTGCTTGTCCTCTCTCCACTCATCTAAAAGTTGCATATATGCTCTGTACACCTCAGCAAGGGCAACACGTAACTCTTCATTTTCTTCTTTAATCTGGTTAACCTCTTCCCAGGTTAGTCCTGATTTTAAATTCTCATTACCGAGAGTGGGCTTATTTGAGAGCAGCCTTTTATTTGCTTTGGCAATGGAGTCAATTAATGTCGCTAGTTCTTTAGCGTTATGCTCCTTATGAGCTGTATTCCATGAATACTTAATGATACCAAGTTCTGGATCCTCCCACTGATGAACAGATGTCTCTGATATTGTCTCTGTTTTAATTTCTAATGATTTTGGAATGTCGTCATAATTATTTATCTGACTTAATAGCATAGATTTAGTCAGCATAGCCTGGGTTATAACATTCTTTTTGTCGATGACGCTTTGTGATGTCTCGCCCTTTTTAAACTTAGCCATCCGTTTCACCATCATTATTTTTAAAATAAAAGAAAACTTCATTGTTATCAATTTTATAGAAGCGAACTACTTGACCTGTTCTATTTTTGTGTTCTGTGATTAGGTCATGAACCAAGCCCTCTAGCACAGTATAAATAGTAGATGACTTTCTGGCTCGATTAACAATATCTTGAATAGTGTTATCGCCATGGATAATCTTGTTTAGAGTCGCACCGATCCTTGCTATTGTATTCTCAGCCTCTTCAATCCACTCATCATTGGGAGATATTTCTGCATAATAGAATGTTTGATCTAAGTTTGAATGCCCCATAAACCATGACAGTTCCTCAAGACCTTGGTCATCTGAAAAGTTGAAATATAAGACAGCAAAAAAGCGTCTAAATTGATGAGTTGTACAATACCATCTTTTCCCATCGATAAGTGGGGAGTTACACCAATCCTGGAACATATCTAAGCAGAATTTTATGTAGTCAAAACCTAAAGGTGTTTTGAGATAATCACCTGCACCATCATCCAATCTACCAGATGATATAGCTCTGTAGCTGATTGAGTTACTAAACAAATAGAGTTCATTTTCATCGGCAACCAAACTTCGTCGATCTTCAATCAAGCATGCTAAAGAAGAAAATTGTAATCCGTAATCATATATTAGGTCTGGAATCGGTCTGTGCACATCCTCTAGCTCATATCGTTCAGAGCTTTTGGGGATTTTTAATATGATATCGTAAAATTCATCTATAGGAGATTGAACAAAACAGTTTCTTTTCAATGTACGTAATGAGGTTGTACGAGCAGCAACAAAACTACAAATTGCAATCCACATTGCAGCAATATATAGCCTTACTGCTAAGCCTAAGGATATACTATAATCGGCGTTATCAAAGGATATTGTTTTTAGTTCATCTTTAGTGCGTTCCCATGATGTGATTTTTAAATCTTTTAATTTTTCAGGCATCAGTGTGTTATTAAACGCAAGTGTTCTAATTTCAGAGTTATAGCGAGCATATGCGGTCGTATTTGCAACATTTAGATTTTTAATTATATCCCTTTCAGTCTTGTAAATGTTTTCAATGAATACGTTCAGAGGTTTACCATACTCCCTAAGAAATCCAAGTGCAGATGAAATTGTATGAAGTGCAACATGAACAGGAATTAATGCAGTTTTTTCCTTGGCGATTAGTATATCAAATATCTCTCTTCCACTCTTGAATAGAGTCATAGGGCTATGTTGAAATTGATACTTCTGTGCAGCTCTAGAACTATATAAAGCCTCGATGGATGATATCGCATTACTTATAATACTTTCGGTCGGCAGAAGTATCTCGTCTAACTCTAATGGCTTTTCACATGCATTCTTGTATTTCCGCTTGTAGCTATTCTCTGGTTCTTTTTCTGCACTAAATTTATCATCTTCATTTAAGTATTTGTTTACTTTGTCTTTAAGGCTGAGAAATTCTCGCTTAGTGAGAAAAATACATGCTTTTATGTGGTTCCAATCAATGTCCTTGATACTGTTGTATTTTTCAGTAATTATTTCTATAGTTTTTTCAAAAACTTGTGCATTAACCCCATATGCTAATAAGAAACCCTTTAGGTCATCGTATTTAATTTCACCTAAGGTGCGAATAAAAGGCTCACCATCAATAATTCTCCGTTCGTTCGTATGGTATATGAGATGTATAGCAGTCTTAACAATGGTTTTAACAGTGTTGGAACTTGTTATTTTACCATTTATATCTAAGTATAAAATACTATGTTGAATATCGGTCAGTAATGATTGATTTACCTTATCTCCCAGGCGCTCATTTGGTGCCGTCTCCATGGTTTCAAAATTTAAACTATGACTTCTAATGTTATTGTTATCATAAAACCTACGCTCAATACCATTTGAGGCTAACAACCATTGGCGATCGTTTGCTGATTCATTCAGCATCCATCTTGGTCTAGGATATGTTGAGTCAGCAGCCATAGCTTGAATTTTTTCTGGGTCTACCAATTCTTTTATTGGTGATATTTTTCTGTTCATTTATGAACTCTCTTGCTCTATTGACTTATGAGCATTTCGCAACATGATTTTTAAAGGTGTATTAGAGGTGGACACCATATTTATAACATCTGAGCATAATTTCTTTAGGTGCTCATCCTCTCCTTCTTTAGCATAAACAATCGCTAACTTTAGATTTTTTTCTGAAACACAGAAATATACTGATTGTTCACGTTCATCATTACTAGGTTTTACTGTCAGGCTATTGAACAATTCCCCGCCCATTTCAGGGTTAGAAAATGCACTTGCAAGCTGAGCCTTGAATTTACTCTCGCTGAGGTGGACTGATTCGAAGGGGGGGGAATTATTAGCTATAGCCATAAACAATAATATTCTTTGGAATGAACGGATCTTCACCCTGTAAATTAACTCTGTTAGATACTTTGGTATGTATCTATTTAAAGTTGTTTTAACAGTATTGCCAAAATATGTCGCGGTGCGCAGTGCATCACCATGTGACTGTAGGTAGATTAGTATTCCTTTAGATACTCTTACTTTTTTTAAGGTTGCATCATTAATTACATCTATATTGCTTTCACTTGTAACATGGTTTCGAATCTGCTTGAAGCCACGTTGAAAATCATCAGCTCTACACTTTGATATTCCTCTAATTGTCATGCATAGCCACAGGTTGTGATCAAGCGCAACATTACGCGCATTTTCAGTCATTTCCATAGCCATTTTAAGACAAATGGATGCGTCAATATCTTGAGCTTTAACTTTAGCTATAGGAGTTAAATCACCAATTGCTTTTCTAGTTCGTGCATATCTAGCCCGTGGTTTTATTGTCCTGACTCTAACACTACCGTCATCATCTACCTGCATAAACTCTACTCCATAACTAGTAGCAAATGCTTTCATGGTGTAGAGAGAGTAAGGATTAATACCCAGCTCTTCTGTAATGATAATCTGCATAGCTGATGCTGTAATGATAGTTAGACCTAGGTATTGCAACGCATCTTCTTGAAGAATAACCTCGTTTGTTTCATTTCCTTTTGTGCCTTGGATTAACTTATGATAGTTTTGAGTGAAATATGCAACAGTGTTTTCTAACCTTAGAGCGTTGTGTTGACTGAATGAGTTATTTTTAGCTCGTGCAGATTGAGTATTACTTTGAGTTTCTTTCCCATAGTTGCTTATAGCGATTAAACTTGGAGCGTCACAAAATTTTTTGTATGACTCATAAACAATGTTTTTTGCGTATGATAAGAGCGCTTGAATATTGTTTTTAATTTCTTTCTCTATCTGTTCTAGAAAAGATTTTGAATCAATGACATGTTCCAATAAGTCTTCTTCATATATGTTGGTTTTTGAAATTATTGGATTGTCATCTCTTATTTTTTCTGTATTAGTATCCCTGCGTAAGTTGTTTGGAAGATCAATGCTATTTGGTAATAAACCATGTTTAATTAAGACGGAGATACAGTTTTTAACATGTTGAAATTTCATATACGCAGTGTTTCTTTGAAGGCGGTTAAGCAAATCTCCCCTAAAGGTAGACAGTTCACCCTGTATTAAGTTGGGTTGTTGATACCACTTACTACTTATTGATGATATGTGTTTAAGAAATGCTCCAATAGGCTCTCTATGATGTTTTACAATCTTGAATGAATTTACGTGTTCTTTGACTCGTTGTGCAATGTCAGGAGGGCAGGTAGAAGACAATATGTCATTGAACTCATCATCGGAGCCTTGTTTTTTTGTCGCTTGGCTTAAGAATGATGACGGTAACACTTTACTTTTGCATAAGGCATACTGAGCTTCATCCTTCTTTTTGAGAATTGGCGTTATAGCGGAAAGAATATTCCCTTGAAAATAGTTACTGTCAACTAAATATTTAAATAAATTTGAATATGTGAAAAGCAATAAATTAAAGACCTGTAAGGATTTTGTGTAAGTCGTAGTGTGCGCAATAATATAACTAAGAGTTTCCGTTAGTTCTGATAAATTCCTTTCGTTGAATATGCTCTTTAAAGGGATTATATATCTGGCTAGGTTTATTGATAGCACTTGTTGATGTGGTAAATTGCATGAGTATAAGAATAAGGAAATTAGATCATATATATCATGATTGAGGTGAGGGCGAATTGTTTCTAGATGAGTAGGTAGCCCAGGATAAATTTTTCCATCCGTGCTAGATGGTAGTTTAATGTCAAAGTTGAAGCGTTCTAATTGATGGGAGGGGAGACTCTGCGCTCTGTAATTTTGAAATATATCCTCTGTGATTGTTCTTTCTAGCGTTGACTCTAGTTCATTAAGAGGCTGCCCTGAAAATGCTTCATTTTTCTTCATGAAAAGAATGAATTTTTTCAATGCAAGAATATAGTTATTAGCAACCCTAAAATTATACTTGTGGCTTGCAATAACGCAATATAGTTCTATGAACTCATTAATGTGAATGGTGTTTTTTGAGTTCAACGCATCTCCATAACCCGTAACGGATACCAACATGACTCGTAGTAGCCTATTGGCGTACTCATTTGATGCTGTGCTGTTGAACGTTTTAAGCCATAAAATAATTTCATCGCTAAGATGCGTCCCCAAGTGTGTGTAGATAGCCTCGATTCGCTTGCTCGACACGATGAATACTGCCCTAGTTGAAAGTTTCACATAGAAAGCGTAGTCCTTTTTTGGCTCTGCAAGCCCGAAAATGCTGATTTTTTCTAAATGAAATGAAAAGTGTGAGGTGACACTTAGACGTGATCCCGCAGATCGTCGCCGTGGTGGAGGCGCAGCGCCCAAGCGACGCCCGCGCGATCCTGTTCCCGACCGAGTGTCCGGTCTGTGGCTCTGCGGTGGAGCGGCTGGAAGGAGAGGCTGTTGCCCGCTGCTCCGGTGGCCTGTTCTGCGAGGCGCAGCGCAAGGAGGCGATCAAGCACTTCGCTGCCCGTCGTGCCATGGATGTGGACGGCCTTGGCGACAAGATTGTCGAGCAGCTGGTAGACAAAGGGCTAGTGAAGACTCCCGCCGATCTGTTTAGCCTCAACGCCATCCAGCTGGCCGGTCTTGAGCGGATGGGGCAAAAATCGGCCCTCAATCTGGTAGCCGCAATCGATGCTGCGCGTAGTACCACCTTGCCGCGCTTCCTGTTTGCTCTGGGGATCCGCGAAGTGGGGGAGGCGACTGCGCTCAACCTTGCCAACCACTTCCTCACCCTGGATGCCCTGCGCGCAGCTTCGGTGGAGCAGCTGCTCGAAGTGGCCGATGTGGGCGATGTGGTGGCCAAGCATGTCTACTACTTCCTGCGTCAGCCCCACAACGTGGAGGTGTTGGAGGCTCTGCTGGCTGCCGGCATCCACTGGCCGGCCATCGAGAAGAAAGAGGCCGCGGAGCAACCCTTTGCCGGCAAGACCTTCGTGCTGACCGGCACCCTGACCACCTTGTCGCGCAACGACGCCAAGGCGGCGCTGCAGGCGCTGGGGGCCAAGGTGGCGGGTTCGGTATCTGCCAAGACCGATGTGCTGGTCGCGGGGGAAGCGGCCGGTTCCAAGCTGACCAAAGCACAAGAGCTGGGTATCACCATCTGGACCGAAGAGGAGCTGCAACAGGCGTTGCAGGGCTGATAGCCCTCACCAATCCTAACCGCAGCTCCTGATAAAAGAGAACCCGGCATGGCCGGATTCTCTTTTTTTGTTTCGGCGGTCACTCACGCCAGAGGATCTTGTGGCGCCATTTGTCGGGCACGGTGAGCTGCCAGCGGGCCAGCTCGCTCTTGCTGAAGACATATTCGCCGCGCAGGGCCGCGCGCGGGGAGATGGTACGGGGCAGGGTGCCCGCCAGTATGGTGTTGATGAGGCTGGCTGCCTGTATCCCCTGATCGTGGCCGTCCAGCACCAGCCCGCCGATGGCCATCCCCTTGCCGACGGTAAATTCCCAGAAACAGAAGAGCGGCACCGGCGTGTTGGCGCTGGTCCACTCCAGCACCGTCTTTTCGCTCACATGCTTGCCATTGTCATCGACCAGCGTGTGGTAGAGGCCGAGGAAGATCGCCTGATAGCCGTTCTTCTTGGCGTTGAGCACTGCCTCCTGCCAGAGGCTGTAATCCCCCATCAGCTGGCTGTTGATCCTGGTCTGGCCGACCCGCAGCTCGGTCTGGGTCTTGAATTCATCCTCAATGGCAGTGAGGGCCACATTGCTGGAATCAAACAGCACCAGCGCCTTGTCGAGCCCCCCCATCATCTGGCTTATTTCGCTGATGTTGCGCTTGAGCAGGGGGCGCTCCAGCACGCCGGTGATCTTGGGGTGGCCGACAAAGCCCTTGAGGCGCGGATTCTCGTTCATGCCAAGAAATACCACCGGGGTACCCAGCGAGGCTATCTCGTTGGCCAGATAGTTGATGGCGTTGTCATCCCCCAGTACTACCAGATCCGGTTTGCTCTTCAGATAAAAGGCGATGGCTTGCTGGGCTATTTCGTCGAACTTCTCCCGTGGATGGCGTTTGGTGTCCATATAGAAGTGGGTGATCTTGTGCTCCCCCTGCAAGCCATCGAGCAGCCCTTTGTTGTAGCTTTGGTCCCACAGGTATTCGGGATGGTAGCTGCTGATCACCAGAATGTTGGCGGCCCAGAGCGGCAGAGAGAGGGTGGATAGCAGTAGCAACAGCAGGGAGGTGCGCATGGGTTGTCCCTTGTCGAGGGGAGAGAGTTCTTGTTCAGTATGGGCGGTTTTGGTTGGTGCTGTCATCTCGAAACCGGTGCTGCGGGGGGGCGATTTTTTTCGGGTTGATAGATCGGACGCCAGCCCGCACCCTGCTTGAGGTTGGATTTGAATGGGGCTATTTTTGGTTGGTCGTGAACTGTCCCGCTCGCTGAAAAACCTGTTCTGGATCAAGAAATGAGGCTGCGCTTTGGTGCCTAATAGACACCACATATAGGGACGCATTCGTTTTTAATCCCTATATGTTGTGTTATTAAGCTGTGTATAAGCTGTTCCCTTCCTATCTTCAGCCCAGGCTTGTCAAGCCTCGGCTGAATTTATTTGCGTCCAGGACGAGATGCCGGGAGGGGGGCCCAACAAGGGTGAGCCAGAGGCAAATGCCTGGCCTTTTAACGGGGAAAATTCATGAAACCGGTTGTGATCAAACGTGACGGATGTCGCGCACCATTCAATGCCCAGCTGATTGCAGAGGCGGTCAGCCGAGCGGCGGAAGCGGTCAATCAGGCCAATCCGGCACTCGCCTCCCGCATTGCCAATGCGGTGAGTCAGGAGCTGGAAGGGCGTGGTGAAGTTGATATCCACGAGATCCAGAACCGGGTCGAAAACCACCTGATGGCTTCCGACGACAAGGCCATCGCCCGTGCCTATATCGAATATCGCCACGACAGGGATCAGGCTCGCGAGGCGCGCGGCCGTCTGGCGCAGGAGATCCGCGGTCTGGTCGAGCAGACCAACGCCGCCCTGCTCAACGAGAATGCCAACAAAGACTCCAAGGTGATCCCGACACAGCGCGACCTGCTGGCCGGTATCGTCGCCAAGCACTATGCCACCAGCCACATGTTGCCCCGTGATGTGGTTCAGGCTCATGAGAGCGGTGATCTGCATTTCCACGATCTCGACTACTCGCCGTTCTTCCCGATGTTCAACTGCATGTTGATCGATCTGAAAGGGATGCTGACCCACGGCTTCAAGATGGGCAATGCGGAGATCGATACCCCGAAATCCATCAGCACCGCCACCGCCGTCACAGCCCAGATCATCGCCCAGGTGGCGAGCCACATCTATGGTGGCACCACCATCAACCGCATCGACGAAGTGCTGGCTCCCTATGTAACCATCAGCTGGCAGAAACACCGTGAAGTGGCCGAAGAGTGGGGTATTGCCGATGTGGAAGCCTACGCCATGGCTCGCACCGAGAAAGAGTGCTACGACGCCTTCCAGTCGCTGGAGTACGAAGTCAACACCCTGCACACCGCCAACGGTCAGACGCCCTTCGTCACCTTCGGCTTTGGCTTGGGGGACAGCTGGGAGTCGCGGATGATCCAGCGTGCCATCCTCAGCAACCGCATCGCCGGCCTTGGCAAGAACAAGAAGACCGCCGTGTTCCCGAAACTGGTGTTTGCCATCAAGGATGGCCTCAACCACAAGCAGGGCGATCCCAACTACGACATCAAGCAGCTGGCGCTGGAGTGTGCCTCCAAGCGGATGTATCCGGACATCCTCAACTACGACCAGGTCGTGAAAGTGACCGGCTCCTTCAAGACCCCCATGGGTTGCCGCTCCTTCCTCGGTGCCTACGAGGAGAATGGCGAGCTGATCCACGAAGGTCGCAACAACCTGGGTGTGGTGAGCCTCAACCTGCCGCGCATTGCCCTGAAATCCCGTGACGAAGCGGATTTCTGGGATCGTCTCGATGCCTCCCTGCGGGTCGCCAAGAAGGCGCTGATGTACCGCATCACCCGTCTGGACGGGGTGAAAGCGCGGGTTGCTCCGATCCTCTATATGGAAGGGGCTTGCGGTGTGCGGCTGAAGGCGGACGACAACGTCAGCGAGATCTTCAAGAACGGTCGTGCCTCCATTTCCCTCGGTTATATCGGGGTTCACGAGACCATCAACGCCCTGTTTGGTGACAAGGTGCACCTGTTTGACAGCGCCGAGCTGCAACAGAAGGCCATCGCCATCATCGCCCGTCTCAGGGCAGCCATCGACGAGTGGAAAGAGGAGACTGGCTACGGCTTCAGCCTCTACTCCACCCCGAGCGAGAACCTCTGCACCCGTTTCTGCCGCATCGATGCCAAGGAGTTTGGCGTGGTATCCGGCGTGACCGACAAGGGTTACTACACCAACAGCTTCCATCTCGATGTGGAGAAGCAGGTCAACCCGTACGACAAGCTGGACTTCGAGGCGCCCTATCCGCCCATCGCCAGCGGCGGCTTCATCTGCTACGGCGAGTACCCCAACATCCAGCACAATCTGGAAGCACTCGAAAACGTCTGGGACTACAGCTATGACAAGGTGCCCTACTACGGTACCAACACCCCCATCGACGAGTGCTACGACTGCGGCTTTACCGGCGAGTTCGAGTGCACCTCCAAGGGCTTTACCTGCCCGCGCTGCGGCAACCACGACCCGGCCAAGGTGTCGGTGACCCGCCGTGTCTGCGGCTACCTCGGCAGCCCGGATGCGCGCCCCTTCAATGCGGGCAAGCAGGAAGAGGTGAAGCGCCGCGTCAAACATATGTGACTAGGTTCGCTATTGTTCATAGTTGATAGATGTGTGCAGGAGTAAAATTTGAACGCTCAAATCAAAGTGAAGTATTTAAAAGAAAACTCACAAAATGTTCATATTATTCATTACTCCTGCCAAAACCTTGGAGATAACAATGAGAATTATTCTCCAAGGATTACATCAATAGCTGTATTGCACCGAGACAGCTCGACTATGCATAGCTTTTCTATACATTTGATTGCAGAGATAGAAAAAATAAAAAGAGAAAATATTCATGAGCATTATGATCTCCTTGAGGAGAAGATGCTTTGTTATTTTTTTAAGTTTGTATCTTCTATTCCTGATGCGATTTGGGTCCATTGGAATATGAGTAATATAAACTATGGTTTTGAAACTCTCTATCATAGATATAAAGTCTTATCTGGAATAAACCCTTCAAAGATTCCAGATTCCAAGAAAATAAACTTATCCTCCTTAATATCAGCGCTTTATGGTGATAGGTGTGTTGAGCATCCAAGAATGAAGAAACTTATGGAACTCAATGACGGAAATCATAAAGATTTATTGACTGGTGCTGAGGAAGTGGCTGCTTTTGAAAGCAAAGAGTATATAAAGTTACACAATTCAACAATGCAGAAAGTGTATTGGTTTAATCATGCCTTAGCACTTTCCTTAGCTAACAAGTTGAATACGAAAAACAATAGGTTTATACGTAGGATTAATTTTGTTTTAGATAGTACAGCGGCTAAAATATTAGGATTTGCAGCTATAGTGTTTACTATTATTCAGTTCGCATATTTTATCAACGATAAATATGCTATAGACCACAGTATAAAAACTGCTGGAGATAGAATTGAAAAAGAAATAAATATAAAAAGAATATCCCAATAAATGGATATATCTATGAAATACCACCAATACTACCCGGTCGATGTGATCAACGGCCCCGGCACCCGTGCCACCCTGTTTGTCTCCGGTTGTGAGCACCAGTGCCCGGGTTGCTACAACCAGAGCACCTGGCGGCTCGATGGCGGCCAGCCGTTCGATGAGGCGATGAGCGATCGCATCATTGCGGATCTCAACGACAGCCGCATCAAACGGCGAGGTCTGTCGCTCTCCGGCGGCGATCCGCTCCACCCGGCCAACGTGCCCCACGTGCTGGCACTGGTGAAACGGGTACGCGCCGAGTGTCCGGGCAAGGATATCTGGTGCTGGACCGGCTATCTGCTCGGCGAACTGTCAGAGGCCCAGCGCGAGCTGGTGGCTTTGCTGGATGTGCTGGTGGATGGCAAGTTTGAAAAGGCGTTGGCAGACCCGGGCCTGCTATGGCGTGGCAGCAGCAATCAGCAGATCCACGATCTCAATGCCTGGCGTGATGCGGGTGAGCGAATTCCCTGTCTGGTTTGCAGTTGAAGTCCGGGATGTTTATGGTTAGCCCATTCCAATCCTGACGACATTTTTGAAAAGGAGAGCCGAGATGAACAATCTGCTCAAGATCCTGCTGGCCATTTTCCTGCCCCCGGTGTGCGCGTTTATCCAGGTGGGCTTTAGCCTGCACTTTTTAATCAACATCGTGCTGACCCTGATGGGCGGTCTGCCGGGCATGGTCCATGCGCTCTGGCTGGTGGTGAGCGACAAGCGCGGCTGATGCCAGCGGATGGTTAGTGAGCTTATTGACGATAAAAGGGCCAACCTCTCGGGGTTGGCCCTTTTGTTCATGTTCATACGAATACTTTTTCGTTAGGATGGGTGACTGACCAAAAGGGCGCGTGTTGAGCGGCCCGCAGTCCGGCAACAAGCACCGGCAGAGAACAAGGAGCGTTACATGAAGTGGAAAGTCGCAGTATGGTCAGGTCTGGCAGTGACACTGTTGCTGGGGTGCTCATCCCGTCAGGAGGTAGCGCACGAGCGCGCTCCGATCGCTATCCCTTTCGAGCAGTTGTCCAGCTACTGGGTTCAGGAGAAGCAGTGGTCATGGCTTGGCAATGACGAGCCCGCCCTGCCGGCCAAACCGGTCAAGGGGTATGTGGACGTTCGCTATCAAATTGACGCCAGCGGCACGCCAGTCAAGCCGGAAGTGGTGGCGGCCGAGCCCCCCGGCGAGCTGGAACAGAGCGCGCTGGCGACCCTCTCGCGGATCCGCTACAGCCCGGCAGAGGGCAACCCGGATGCCATTCCGGTCGAGGTGACCAACCGCTTCGAAATCGAGATCAATTGATCCCCCACCACTCTGATGCCAGAGAAAGAGAGACCCCGGCCAGGCCGGGGTCACGTTTATTGCTGTTTGCAGTCGTTGTAGGCGGTCTGCCACTCGCCATCTTGATCCCGCAGCTCGACAAAGCCCTCATCCCCCTTGTTCCACCAGACGGCCTCGTGTTCGTCTGTATAGCGGGCACCGGAGGCCGAGATGGCTTGGGGCAGGGTGTAATCCTTGCCGTCCGGCAGAGACAGCTTGATAAAGTTGAGGCTCTCGTCGGAGAGGGAGAAGTAGCGCACCTGCACCTTCTTGCCCTGTTCGCACTGGTAACTGACCGGTTCGCCACCAGTGACTGAGAGGGTATTGCCCTGATTGCAGCCAGCGAGCAGGCCGAGGGCCAGCGCACCAGCGGCCATCATATGTGCCTTATTCATGATTACAGCTCCATTGGTGTCATACGGGCGTGAGCCTAACAGGTTGCCGTTATTGTGCAATCAGCGGGGCCATTCGGTGCGTCGCTGGCTGTCCGGCATACCGCGCGAGTATGAGGTGGCGCTATCAGGAAGGAATCGTCAATCAGTAGATGCCAAGTCTGGTTTCAAACTGGCGGATCAGCGTCTCATAGATGCCGTTGTTCTTGATCTTCTGCAGCCCCTGTTCGAACTGTTTGGCCAGCGCTTCCCCTTGCGGGTGGTGGCGGGAAAAGGCGAGCCAGAATCCATCAGTGGAGAGTTTGCCAACCTTGACCACCTTGCCGGTCAGCTGCTTCTGCTGGATCTTGAGGTAGCCCGGCATGCCGTTCATCAGGATGTAGTCGACCCGGCCGCGCACCAGCATCTCGAGGATCTGGGCATCGGACTTGGCCTGAAAGCGGGTGATTCTGGGGTTCTCCATAAAATCGGTGGGATAGGTGTAGCCTAGGGTGATGCCCACCCGCTTGCCCTCCAGCGAGGTGAGTTTGAGATCCCGTTGCGGTTCGCTGGCGAGGGCGAAGATGGCGAGATCCTCCTCGAACATGGGGGTATCGTGCCAATGGTACTGGTAGCGGTTCTCTTCGGTGATGGTGGCGTTGAAGCACCCCGCAAGTTTGCCGCTTTTCGCATCGTGCATGCAGCGGGCGAAGGGGAGGGTGCGAAAGACAATCTCGATCCCTTCGGCGGCGAACACCGCCTTGACCAGCTCAGGCGCCAGTCCGTGGGGCTGGTCATCCTCATTGTCCTTGTCGCGCTCGCAGTAGGGGGCCCAGTCATCTTCGGCACCAATGACAAGCGGGGTGGCCCCGAGCGGGCTGGTAGCCAACAGCATCAGACAAACCAGCCATTTTTTTAACAACGCGACCATAGGTACACCTCATCGACAGCAGCCTTACAAGCATAGCCGTACTTCTGCGCTGAGCTGTGGTGGGGGGGGGGATGACAAGGGAGGCACACGAGGGAGAGAAAAAACGCCCCGGCAGGCGACGGGGCGAAAGAGAGCTCATCCATGGGCTGACAACAGTGCTTACAACAGGAAATCAATAACCGAAGCGGGTCGCCTCGAAGCGATTGAGCAGCCGATGGACGAGGTAGCAGGCCAGCAGGGTGACCACGATGGCAAACAGTATGCTGCTCACCCGGTAGAGGGCGCTGAACACCAGATCGTTGCCCGGAGTGAGGTACTGGCCAAACAGGATGCCGAGGGTGGTGAGGGCGCCAAAGCCAACCCCGGAGCCGCCTGCCTCCTTGACGTGGGCATGGCTGAACAGCATGGCGCCGAGCCACAGCAGTGGAGCGACAAGCAGCAGTTGCCCTGACCAGTCATAGAGCAGCAGTTGGCCGAGCAGGCCGAAGGTGACCCCCAGCAAGGTACCCATCGCCCGTTTGCGGGCATAACTCAGCGCACCGTTCCAGTGCATGGGGAACAGCACCAGCAGGGTTGTGGCCTGGGCAGACATGGAGTCGCGCAGGTCAAACACCTGAAATACCAGAAACGACAGGGTGGCCACAGTGGCACCCAGCAGGGCTTCATGGCGCATCCGGTGCGGTGCCTTGGGGGCCGAGGCGGGCTTGGGTCTGGCCTCCACATCCGGGATCAGCATGGTCATCAGATAGGCGATCAGCACCGACAGCACGCTCGCCCAGATATTGTTGAGGATCAGGTCGTTGAGGTCGGTCTGCGGATAGCTGGCAAAGTGCAGCATGATGCTGAGGCTCAGTACCCCGTTGGCCCCGAACAGAAACAGGCTGCCCCGCGACATGGCGGCGAAGCGGTAGAGAAACAGCAGAAAGGCGATGGGGGTCATCAGCGCCGGATGGCTGCCAAACAGCCCCCCCAGCAGCCCGACCTCCACCCCACAGACCACCGCCGCCGCTATCAGCTGGCGTGCGGCATGGCCATTCATCACCGGCACCATCCCCAGCAGCAGCACAGGCGTGACCGTATAGAAGACCCCGTAATTCCAGCCAAACAGCTTGCAGAGCAGAAAGCCCTTGGTGCAGCCAAAGGCGATGCGCAGGCACTGGCGCAGCTCGTTGCCGGTGAGGGGCCGATACCAGAGGTGGGTGGCAGCAACACCGGCGGGGTGGGCTGGGGCAGTATTGGCCAACGGGTGAGTGGCGTGGTTAGTAGACATAATGGAGCAGGCTGAGCAGGTGGATCTGGCCCCGTGCCAGCATGGCGGTCAGGGCATTGTCCGGCAGCAGTTGCACCGTGGCCCGAGCCCCGGCTGGCAGATGGTCGGGGAGCTGCTCCAGCTCGAGGTGCAGCCGCATCCGCTGGGCATCCCGTACCCAGCGATCAGACTCCACCGGCGCGGCCAGTCGACCATTGGCATCAAACTGACCGGCGCTCACTCCGGCATCCAGACTGCTCACCCGAGCAGGATAGAGCTGACCTGGCTCGCCATCGAAGGCGACCAGTGCACGGGTTTGCTCGCCGACATGGCGCAGGCTCTTCTCCCGAAAATCGGCAATGACGTCCACCTGTTCCGACACCAGCGCCAGCAGCGGGCTGCCCGCGCTGGCGATGCTGCCCGGCTTGAGCTGCAGGTTGGTGATGGTGCCATCCTGATCCGCGTGAACCTGGCTGTAAGAGAGGGCCAGCTGCGCTTGCGCCAGCTTGTTGCGGGCCTGGCGCAGCAACAGATTGTCCTCACCGGTCACGCCACGACTGGCCTTGATCTGGGCCAGTTTGGCCTGACTGGCGCGCAGGTTGGCCTGGGCGCTGCGCAGGGCGCTGTCAGCCTCATCTTTTTGTTGCAGCGAAACCATGTGACGTTGGTACAGCGCATCGATCCGCTCAGCCTCGCGCCACTTCTGGCTGGCCAGGGTCTCTTTGGCGTTGATCTCGGCAACGGCGGCGGTCAGGGCGGCATCCAGTTCACTGTTCTGCTGCTCTGCCTGCGCCAGCGCAAGGCGGGCCTGCTCCACTGCCAGTTCAAAAGGGGCCGGATCCAGCCTGAACAGCAGCTCTCCTTTCTTGACTTGCTGGTTGTTGTGAACGGCGACCTCGATCACCTTGCCGCTCACTTGCGGGGCCAGCTTGGTGACCACCCGGGTCGCCATCGCCTGAGGGGTGAGGGGCATCAGCAGGTCGGCTATCAGAAAATAGGCAAACAGGGTGGCAAAGCCCGCCATGGACCATTTGATCCAGCGGGTAAATTGTTGATCCGGGGTCATCTTATTCTCTCTCTGTGTCGGTCTCGGGAGGACTTGTATCGCCTCCGGCTTGTCGGTCGTGGTGTTGTTCAATCTTGCTGAGGGCGTTGGCCGAGATCCGCTGCACCGTGGCTTCGAACAGCTGCAGGGTCTGCTCGTCGATGCCCCCCAGCAGCTCCCGGCGGATATTCATGATGCGGTCGGCGATCTGATCGAGCAGGGTCTGGCCAGCCGGGGTCACGCAGACGATGCGGGCCCGCTTGTCCTGACTGCAGCAGTGACGCTCAATCAGTCCCTGCTCTTCCAGCTGGCCCAGGGTGCGCATCAGGGAGGGGAGCTCTATCTCGAGGGCTTCGGCCAGGGTCTTCTGGCTGACATGGTTCCCCATGCGGGAGAGCTTCCACAACGCGGTCCAGCGGGGATGGGTGAGGCCAAGGGGAGCCAGCTCCAGATCGGCGGCAGTACGCCATAGCCGGTGCATCCGCGCTATCTGCTCGGCGAGCGACAGCTCGCGCAACCTTTCCAGATCCGTCATCTTCTCATCCTCAATGTACTTAGCCTGCTAAGTATCATACTTGTTTAGCAGGCTAAGTAAATAGTGTGGTGCGGATCATGTTTCTGGTCGGATCTTTCGCTGGTGCGAGTTAGCAGCATTCGAGCCCCTGATATTATTCTCGGGGCTGATCCACTCGAGGCTCTCTTGCCGATTCGGATATTGCGCCGTGAATGGAGGATATCCGGCGATTATTTTCATGAAATTTTCAGCTTCAGCGAGCAGCTCTTTTTTTATCCGCTAATATTGATGGGGTTATAAAACAAGGGGGAAACGGGTTGTGGATGGATATGACAGTGGATGTGTGTATCTGGCAATTGAAGCGCTGTTGAGTGATGGGGAATATGGTGCAGAGTCACACCATGGCGTGAATCGGGAAGGCGTTATCAGAAGTACCGATATCAGTCATGATTTTGACCCCGCCAATATTCCATTGCTGTTGGCAGAATAGACCTGACCGTGTGTGATCCTTGTGAGTTCAAGCCAGTGCTCTGGTATTCGCTGGCTTGGCTCATCACTATTTTAATCTCCCCTTTTTGCATCTTTCTCCTCACCCTTTTTCATCGTGCGTGCTTCCTGCACGCCGACTCAAACCCTGATGTGGCACTCCGTGGCACTCGCGTTATGGCGATGACATTGCCCGCTGATTATCACTCACAGGAGCTGTGGCGATAAATGGTCGCAGAGCTTGTCATCTGGCTCTGTTATTTCCCCGAAGGGGGGAGATCATCGCATTGTTATTACTGCTGATCACCCAAATATCCGCCATTATGGTCGCTCGTTTTATCACCCTATTTCCTGACTTGGTCGGGTATCGGATGTCTGGTGTTCTATTGTGCTGCGCACGTTGGTGGCACCATGATGTTTAAGTTTTTAATGTTTTTATATGGCTTTGCAGTCTGGCTAACCGACAGGGGAGAGAGGGAACAATAAAGTAGCGGCCACAATCACACGCAGAGTACATAACAATGAAAAACCTCTCACCCCTACAAACCACACAAGAAAAGGCCGCCTTTATGGGCGGCCAACAAATTGCCGGTATGCCGCTCTTTATATTTCTCGGGTTGGCGACCTGTGTTCTCTTTTCCGGCTGGAACGGCTCGTTGCCGCTGGGCATGGTCGGTGCGCTGGCACTGATGTTTGTACTGGGCACCCTGCTGACCGAGCTGGGGGAGCGGATCATGCCGATCCGCGAATACCTAGGGGGTGGCACCATCCTCGCCATCTTTGGCGGCGCCGCCCTGTTCGAATACCAGCTGCTGCCGGTGCAGGCGGGGCAGGTCATCACCAACTTCATGAAGGAGGGAGGCTTTCTCAACTTCTTTATCGCCAGTCTGGTGACCGGTTCGGTGTTCGGTATGAGCGGCGCTTTGCTGAAAAATGCCGCCATGCGCTACCTGCCGGTCATTCTTGGTGGCGTCGCACTGGCACTGCTGAGCGTTGGTCTGGTCGGCTCCCTGATGGGGTATGGCTTCAAGAATGCGGTGCTGCTGATCGGCCTGCCGATCATGGGCGGTGGCATGGGGGCTGGTGCGGTGCCCTTGGTGGAGATCCTCTCCGGCCCGATGCAGATGTCCAGTGCGGATCTATTGTCGCGCATGGTACCGGCGGTGGTGATCGCCAATACCCTGGCCATTTTGGTGGGCTCCCTGCTGGCGCGGCTCGGTCGCCGTTACCCCTCCCTGACCGGCAACGGCAAGCTAATGGTCAAAGAGAATAGCCAGAACATTGCTGACGAGCAGGCCGAATCGCCGACCCTGCAGAGTCTGGGTATGGGCCTTTTCATCAGCTCCAGCATGTTTGTGCTGGGCTCCCTGCTTGGCAACTTTATCCCCATGCACCCCTTTGCCCTGATGATTTTGGCGGTCGCTTTTATCAAGGTGAGCGGCCTGCTGCCGCGCCGTTATGAGCAGGCGGCGGCCGACTGGTATCAGTTTGTGGTGAGCAACCTCACTCCCTCCCTGCTGGTGGGGATCGGCGTCGCCTATACCAGTATTCCGGAGCTGATCAGTGCCTTCTCCATCAGCTACTTCGTGCTGGTCATGGTCACCGTAATCGGTGGCGCCCTCGGCGCGGCGCTGGTGGGCCGGATGATCGGCTTCTACCCCATCGAGGCGGCCATCACCGGCGGGCTCTGTATGGCCAACATGGGCGGCACCGGCGACGTAGCCGTGCTCTCGGCGGCCCAGCGGATGAAGCTGATGCCCTTTGCCCAGATCTCCTCTCGCCTTGGCGGCGCCGTGATGCTGATTTTGGCCACCGCCCTTATCTCCCTGCTCGCCTGATACCGGATTGAGGAACAAACAAAATGAACGACATCATGATGGGCACCAGCCTGCCCTATGCCGAGCGCAAGCGTCAGGGGGTGCGGGGTCGCATGCCCCACAAGGAGGAGTCCCTCTCCCAGCTGCGGCGCCGGATCTACCGATTGGTCAGCGCCATGCAGAGTCCGTTTGACCAGCATCTGCTGCTGCGTCAGCTGCAGGAGGACAATCCTGTTCTCTTCTACGATCTGGTGCGTCACCACCTGCCGGAGCTGCTGCCGATCATCTACACCCCGGTGGTGGGGGAGGCGTGTCAGCGCCACAGCGATCTCTATCTGCGCAGCCACGGTCTCTATCTCTCCTGGCATGACAGGGACGATCTCGACGACATCCTCGAGTCGGTGGAGCAGGAGGTGGACGTGATCGTCATCTCCGACGGCGAGCGGGTGCTGGGGCTTGGCGATCTCGGTATCGGCGGCATGGGGATCTGTATCGGCAAGCTGGCGCTCTACTCCGCCGCTGGCGGCATCAACCCGGCGCGCACCCTGCCACTCTGCGTCGATGTGGGCACCAACAACCCCGAGCTGCTGGAGGATGACTCCTACCTCGGCTGGCAATCCCCGCGCATCGACGGCGAGAGCTACTACCACTTCATGGACAAGGTGGTGGCCGCCATTCGCAAGCGCTGGCCGCAGGTGGTGCTGCAGTTTGAAGACTTTGCCGGCAAGCATGCCGCCAACCTGCTGACCCGTTATCGGGACGAGCTCTGCATGTTCAACGACGATATTCAGGGCACGGCGGCGGTCGCCTCCGCTTGCGTGCTGGCCGGGTTGCAACAGGCGGGGACCACCCTCAGTGATGCCCCGGTGCTGATCGTCGGAGCGGGCTCTGCCGGTTGCGGCATCGCCGCCATGCTGGCCCAGGTGGCGGGGAGCCACAACGGCGTCTGGCTGTTTGATCAGGACGGGGTGGTCTGCGCCGATCGTCCCAACCTGACCCGCGCTCAACAGCCGTTTGCCCGTGCCGTGGAGGAGGGGAGCAGTTCGCTGCTGGAGACCATCCGGCAGGTGCGTCCGGCGGTCTTGATTGGCGTGAGCGGGCAGGGTGGCCTCTTTACTGGCGAGGTGCTGCAGGCGATGGGGGAGGTGTGCGATCAGCCGGTGATCCTGCCACTCTCCAACCCGACCCGCAGCGCCGAGGCCACCCCCGAGCAGGTGTGGGCCGCCACAGATGGCCGCGCCCTGCTGGCCACCGGCAGCCCTTTTGCGCCGGTGACGGTGGCGGGTGAGCGGCGGGTGGTCTCCCAGTGCAATAACGTCTATGTATTCCCGGGGATTGGTCTTGGTGCCTGCGCAGTGAAGGCGCGCCGCATCAGCGATGGCATGTTGCTGGCCGCGGTACGGGCGGTCGGTGCCTATCCGCTGTTGGCGGGTCGGCTGCTGCCCCCCATCGAACAGGTGGGGGAGGTGGCCCGCGCCGTCGCCAGAGCGGTGGCACTCTGTGCCCGCGAGGAAGGATTGGCCGATTTTGTCGGCGATCCGGCACCTTTGATTGACCAGACCTGGTGGCATCCGCACTATTGGGCAGCGTCCTGACGTTTTAAGGTATGTGCATGAAACTTCGCCACCAGTTGGTCACCCTCTCTCTTGGGCTCTCCCTGCTGCTGATCCTCATTCTGGGCAGTCTGCTGGCCCTCTTTATCCGCCATCTGCTGGAGAGCAATCTGCAGGATAAGGGTAGCGATCTGGCACGGGTGATGGCGGCGGATACCCGGGTGGTCGAAGCTCTGCGCCAGGGCAGTGATCCGACTCTGCGCGACTATGTGGAGGCGGTCTGCAATCGCACCGACGCCACCTATATGGTGGTGACCGATGAGCATAGTCGCCGCCTCAGCCACCCCAACCCCGAGCTGGTGGGACAGAAGTTTCGCGGCGAGGATATCTGGCCCGCGCTGCAGGAGCGGCGCAGCTACTGCTCCAAGGATCGGGGCACCATGGGGCCGGCGATCCGCTGCTTCTCCCCGGTGGTTGGCGGGGATGGGCGCGTCATGGGGGCCGTGGTGGTGGGCTACCTGATGCAGCAGGTGGAGGGCATCTACATGGAGCGGGTGGCCCTGCTCATCAGCGCCATCGTTGCGGTGCTGGGGTGCGGCCTGCTGCTGGCGCTCTGGGTGCAATACCTGCTGCGCAAGACCCTGCTCGATTTGGAGCCGGAGGCGATCGTGCGCCGCTTTACCCTGCAGGATCTGGTACTTGAGCACATCACCGAAGGGGTCATCGCCCTCGATGGCCGCGGCAATATCAACATGATCAACAGCACCGCCAGCTATCAGCTGCGGCTGCCGGTCACTGGGCGCCACGCCCTGCAGGGGCAGTCGCTGGCGGAGCTGGTGCCGCCCCTTGCCCCCTGTCTGGAGCAGGAGGGTGGGGAAGTGAGCTTCACCATTCAGGGGGAGTCCTTTGTCGGTCGCTGGCAGGCGGTGCAGGGCAAGGCGCTGGGGCGGCTGCTGATCTTCAGTCGTCCGGAGGTGGCCGCCAGTCTGGGGGTGCAGGTGACCCACCTGCGCCAGTATGCCGAGATGCTGCGGATGCAGAGCCACGAGTTCGCCAACAAGCTTAGCAGCCTCTCCGGCTTGTTGCAGCTGGGCCATGTGGATCAGGCGGTGGAGCTGATCCAGCAGGAGAACGAAGCGTGCCAGACCATGCTGCAGGAGCTGCTGCGGCTGATCGACAACAAGCCGGTGGCGGGGCTGATTCTCGGCAAGTTCAGCCGGGCTCGCGAGCTGGGGGTGACCCTGGAGCTCGATCCCGATTCGGCGCTGGCGGAGTATCCGGCCTCGGTCTCGGCCGATCTCATTACCCTCATTGGCAACCTGCTGGACAACGGCCTGCAGGCGGCCTGGCGCAACCGCCAGCAGCGGCCGCCCCGGGTGCTGCTCTCTCTGTGCGATGTGGGGCGGCGACTGGTGATCGAGGTGGAGGATAGCGGCGAGGGGGTCGACGAGGAGCTGGCCGACCATCTGTTCGATTACGGGGTGAGTCGCCAGAGCGGCGATCACGGTGTGGGTCTGTTCCTGGTCAAGGAGACCGTGGGTCGGCACGAGGGTGTGATAGAATGGCGGCGAACCGCCGAGCAGACCACCCTGTTTGGTATCTACTTGAATAAAAACCAATTAATGTGAGCCATGGACCCAATAATCACGCTTGTTATTGAAGATGACGATCGGATCGGTGCCATCTTGTCAGAACTGGTGGCGGCGACACCCGGTTTCTCCCTGCTGGGGCGGGCCGGCACCCTGGCCCACGCCGATGCCATGATGGCCGGTGTGGTGCCCCAACTACTGCTGGTGGATGTCTCCCTGCCCGATGGCTCCGGCCTTGAGTGGGTGAGCCGCCTGCGCAGCCACAACCGCGAAGCCTATGTCATCATGGTGACCGCCTCGCGGGATGTGGAGACCATCCAGCAGGCTCTCAATCTGGGGGTTCATGACTACGTCATCAAACCATTGCGGCTGTTTCGCATCCAGCAGAGTCTGGATGAGATCCTGCAACTGCACAGCCGTCTGTGTGAGCGGGGTCGGCTGGAGCAGGAAGATCTCGACAAGCTGCTGGGCAAGGGAGGGCGCTCCCAGATCAAGGAGATGCGCGTCACCCCCAAGGGGATCGACAGCATCACCCTGCGTCAGGTGCTGGATCTGCTGGCGGGCGAGCCGGAGAACGTCTTCTCCACCGACACGGTGGCGCTACGACTCTCCCTCAGCCGCACCACGGCGCGCCGCTATCTGGAGTATCTGGAGTCGGAAGATCGGGTGGATGTAGATCTTAACTACGGTCAGCGGGGGCGACCGGAGCGGCGCTACCGCTGGCGCCGGGCCGGTTGAGATGCGCACTGGTGTACATTGCAGAAACAACAAGGGAGCCATGGGCTCCCTTGTTGTTTCCGGACGATGTTGGTTCTCAGGCGGCTTCCCGTTCGGCTACCGGCGCACGCCCCTTCAGCTGGGAGGCCATCACCCCGCCCAGGATCAGCCCGCCACCCAGCAGGTGATAGCCGTGGATTGGCTCGCCCAGGCCGACGACGGCGATCAGCGCCGTACAGAGCGGCATCAGGTTCATAAAGACCGAGGTGCGCTCTGCCCCCATGCAGGCGAGGCCGCGCATCCAGCAGTAAGCCGCCAGCAGGGAGGAGGCGAGCCCGGCGAAGAGCACCAGCCCCCACCCTTCGGCCGGCACCGCCATCGAGTCGGCACTGAGAGCGAGCGGCACCAGCAGCAGTACCGCCAGCAGGATCTGCATGTAGAGGTTGAGCCAGGGGCCAAACGGCAGTTGCCAGCGGCGGATCAAGAGGCCGTAAAGGGCGTAGCTGGCGGAGCCGAGCAACATCATGCCATCCCCCGGGTTGATGCCGTTATGGAGCAGGGCCAGTGGTTCGCCCTTGCCAAGCAGCCAGAGCACGCCGAACAGGGAGAGACTCATGCCGAGCAGTGCCTGTTTGCCGGGACGCTGGCCGAAGAAGAGCGCCCCTTGCAGCAGGGTGAGCAGTGGAATGAGGGAGCCGATCACCCCCATATTGGTGGCCGAAGTGCTGTGAGCAGCGTAGTAAGCGAGGCACTGGTAGAGCACCATACCGAGCGCCGCCAGCACCAGCAGCTTGCCGAGCCAGGGGCGAACCTCGCTACGGCGGCGCCACAGCTGCGGCAGGCAGAAGGGGGTCAGCGCCAGAGCGGCGATCACCCAGCGATAGAAGGAGATAGCCGCGGGGTCGAGCACACTGGCGGCCGCCTTGGACACCACGGTATTGGTAGCCCAGATCAGCACCGCCATCAGCGGAAAGAGAAGAGGGGAAAAGATTCGCATCAGAGGCTCCTTATTAACAGGGGGCCAAGTCTACCCTTGTCTTTATATTATCAAGTAGCGTAAAACAGACAGATGACCCAGCAGAAAAGACAACTCTTTCTGATGCACCTTATTCCGGCCCACACGGGCTGCGTCTGCCCGCAACTGATGGCTGCTTTTGACCTGTGCCGGAGACCGAGCCAACAGGGCGTTGCATCACGCCTGCTCCTCTCTCTCGCTGACAAGGGGCGCTGATGGCCACTCACCACTTTCAGCCGGTAGATGTCGTTCTGCCCGCTCCCAATCCGCTCTATTTCAGTTACCAGCAGATGCTGGCCGACAGCGCGACCGTGCTGCACTCCCACCCCTGGGGCCAGCTCAACATGATCAGCCTGGGGATCATGGAGATAGAGCTGGGGGATCAGCGACTGGTGGCCCCTGCCGACTATCTTATCTGGGTGCCGGCGGATCTCGAGCACACCTCCTACAACGAGCAGACCCTCGACTACACCTCCATCTACGTCAGTCACGAGCTGGCGGCCAAGCTGCCGCCAGAGCCCAGATTGCTGCTGCTCACCCCGCTGATCCGCGCCCTGCTGAGCGACTTTTGCGAACGGCGGGTGAGCCATATGGCGGATGAGTGGGATCAGCGTCAGGCCGAGTTGCTGGTGGAGCGACTGGCGCGCACCCGCTGTCAGGAGAGCTACCTGCCGATGAGTCAGGACAAGCTGCTGGCTCCCATGCTGGCGGCGTTACACAGCGATCCTGCCGATCCCCGAACTCTGGCCCAGTGGGCCGGACAACTGCATACCACAGAGCGCACCCTGGCGCGGCGCTGCCTGCGGGAGTTGGGGATGAGTTTCAGTCAGTGGCGGGCGCGGCTGCGGCTGCTCAAGGCGCTGGCCTGGCTCAAGGGCGACATGCCCATTCAGGAGATCAGCTGGCGGCTCGGTTACGGCTCCACCTCGGCCTTTATCGCCATGTTCAACCGGGAGCTGGGCTGCTCCCCCCAGCGTTATCGCCAGCAGTCAGGCCGATAACAAATCGCCGGACATGTCATCTGATGAAGCAAAACAAGAAGGGCGCCCGCAGGCGCCCTTTCTGATGACATCCGCTTGGGCTAGAAGAAGCCGAGCGGGTTGATGTCGTGGCTCACCAGCAGGTTTTTGGTGTTCTGGTAGTGGTCAAGCATCATCTTGTGGGTCTCGCGGCCGATCCCCGACTTTTTGTAACCGCCAAAGGCGGCGTGTGCCGGGTAGGCGTGGTAGCAGTTGACCCAGACCCGGCCAGCCTGAATGCCACGCCCCATGCGCCAGGCCAGATTGCTGTCGCGGGTCCACAGGCCCGCACCCAACCCGTACTGGGTGTCGTTGGCAATGGCCAGAGCATCCGCCTCGTCCTTGAAGGTGGTGACCCCGAGCGCCGGCCCGAAGATCTCCTCCTGGAACACCCTCATCTTGTTCTGGCCGGAGAAGATGGTGGGCTGGATGTAGAATCCCCCCTCCAGTCCGCTCACCTTGGCCGGGCCGCCGCCGATCAGCATCTTGGCCCCTTCGCCGCGGCCGATCTCCATGTAGCCCAGGATCTTGTCGAACTGCTCGCGGGACGCCTGCGCCCCCACCTGAGTGGCGGTATCGAGGGGGTTGCCCTGAACGATGGTGCGAGCACGGGCCAGCACCCTGTCCATGAAATCGTCATAGATGCTGGCCTGCACCAGCGCGCGGGAGGGACAGGTACACACTTCCCCCTGGTTGAAGAAGGTCATCAGCATCCCTTCTACCGCCTTGTCGATGTAGCTGCTCTCGTGCTGCATCACGTCGGCGAAGTAGATATTGGGGGACTTGCCCCCCAGCTCCACGGTGGAGGGGATCAGCTTGTCGGCTGCGCAGCGCAGGATATGGGCGCCCACTTCGGTCGAACCGGTAAATGCCAGTTTCTGGATCCGGTTGCTGGTGGCCAGCGCCTGACCTGCCTCGGCGCCGAAGCCGTTGACCACGTTGACTACGCCGGGGGGCAGGATGTCCTTGATGAGATCCATCATCAGCATGATGGTGACCGGGGTCTGCTCGGCGGGCTTGAGCACGCTGCAGCAACCCGCCGCTAGCACAGGGGCCAGCTTCCAAGCGGCCATCAGCAGCGGGAAGTTCCACGGGATGATCTGGCCGACCACGCCGATGGGCTCCTTGAAGTGGTAGCTGACGGTGTTCTGATCCAGCTCGGCGGCCGAGCCCTCCTGAGCGCGAATACAGCCTGCGAAGTAGCGGAAGTGATCCACCACCAGCGGCAGGTCTGCCGCCAGGGTTTCGCGCACCGCCTTGCCGTTCTCCCAGGTTTCGGCGATGGCGAGCCGCTCGATGTTCTGCTCGATGCGATCGGCGATGCGCAGCAGCAGGTTGCTGCGTTCGGTGACGCTGGTCTTGCTCCAGCTGGTGAACGCCTTGTGGGCGGCATCCAGCGCCAGTTCGATATCGGCGGCGTCGGAGCGGGCGACCTCGCAGAATACTTTGCCATCCACCGGCGAGATGTTTTCAAAGTAGCGGCCGGCACGAGGAGCCACCCACTCACCGCCAATGAAGTTGTCGTAACGGGACTTGAAGCTGACCAGGGCACCTGCCTGACCGGGAGCGGTATAAATCATCTCATCATCCTTTATGTGTGTGATCCTGACCGGACTGGCTGACAGACCGGTTGCCAGCTGATATCGCAAGGGGCGTGCCAAAGGGTCTGACCAGCAGACAAAAGGTTACAAAAACGTTATCAAATGGTGTGTGGCAGCGTATCTTGGTTAACCAATGACCACGGCTATTGCGATAAAACTGTACCGTTTCTGGACAGCGGCCGAGACAGTCGTGCTGTTTGTGAACAGGAGGCGTGATGAGTGAGTCACTTCAACCCGGTCCCGGTCCGATCCAGCGTTCCTGGCAGCGTTGCCTGCATCAGGGGCTGAGCCGCCAGCAGAGTGCCGATCTGGACTTGCTGCCCCAGGGGGAGCTGTCGGCCCGTCAGGAGCAGCACAGGGCGCTGATCGCCTGCTTCCAGCGCTTTGTGCTGCCGCTGTTTGCCCAGTTACTGGCGGGTCGCCCTTGTCGCCTGTTGTTGTGTGACGGTGAGGGGGCCATTCTGGCCGCCAGCGGTGATGAGGGGTTTGCCCGCCATGCCGAGCGTATCTTTTTGCGCAGTGGCGCCCGCTGGGGTGAGGCGAGCAAGGGCACCAACGCCATCGGTACCGCGCTGGCCGAGCAGAGTGAAGTGCAGGTGCTCGGCAATCAGCACTTCTTCGCCCAGCACAGTTTCCTCAGTTGCAGCGCTTGCCCGTTGCTCGGGCCGGATGGGCAATTGCTCGGGGTGCTCGATATCTCCACCGATGTGGCCCATCACGATGGCGACATGCTGGGCACGGTGCGGCTGCTGGCCATGACCCTCGAAAACGCACTATTGGCGCGTCAGCCGGGCTGGCTGGTGGATCTCGATCCCCAGAGCCTCTGGTCCGCTCGCCTGTTGCTGGGAGAGGAGGGGGAACTGCTCGGCGCCAACCGGGCAGGCCGACTCTGGCTCGGCCAGCACCCTTTCGATGGCAGGCAACTGCTGCGCGAGGGGCGTGGCTTGCGGCTGGTGCCAGCAGCGGACGTGACCTCTTCCTGCACCGCGCTGCCGGGTCACTCAAGCCCGGTGCCACATCCGCAGCAGGTGCCGCTCAAGATGCTGGAGCGCGGCATTTCGCTGCTTATCGAGGGGGAGACCGGCAGCGGTAAAGAGCATCTGGTGCGGGCCCTGCACCGAGCATCGAGTCGGCGGGATCAGCCACTGGTGTGCGTCAACTGTGGCGCGTTGCCAGCAGATCTGGTGGAAGCCGAGCTGTTTGGCTATGTGGGCGGGGCTTTCAGCGGTGCCCGCAGCCAGGGCAGTCAGGGTTATCTGCGTGCAGCCCACGGCGGCATGCTGATGCTCGATGAAATTGGCGAACTGCCGCTGCAGGCTCAAACCCGACTGTTGCGGGTATTGCAGGAGCGCAGCGTGACGCCGGTTGGCAGTCACAAGCCGGAGGCGGTGGATTTCTGGCTGGTCAGTGCCAGCCACCGGGATCTGGCTGCCATGGTGCAGAGTGGCGCATTTCGCGAAGACCTCTATTACCGGATCTGCGGCTGGCGCCAGCAGCTGATGCCGCTGCGCCGTTGGCCTGCCGCTGAGCGTCTGGAGCTGATCCAGCGACTGTTGGCGGAGATGGACCCGACCCTGCGTCTGACCCGCGATGCGGAGCAACAGCTGCTGGCCCATCCGCTGCCCGGCAACGTGCGCCAGCTCAAGCAGACACTGGAAGTGGCCTGTGTGCTGGCAGAGGGGTTGGGTTGGATAGAACCCGCCCACCTGCATCTGCCCAGTGTGGCCACAGAGCCCGGCGCCTTGCCGATGGGGGAGGCGACCAGCTTGCGTGAACAAACCCGGCGGCAGGTACAGCAAACGCTGGCGGCATGCGGCGGCAATGTGAGCGAGGCCGCGCGCCAGCTGGGGATCAGTCGCACCACCCTCTACCGGACGCTGCGCGAAGCCCCTTGAGTGCTCACTCCCCCTCACCGGTCGTTTTCAAGACGCACATGACGGCTGGAGCCCTGCCCATCCAGCCGCTATGATGCGCCCTTGCCGGGGCATTGCGCCCGTTGACTCATCCGTTGAGGATTTTCTGCCATGTCACAACACATAGGGGCGCTGACCCTGCTGGTGGCTGATTACGATCAGGCCATTCGCTTTTTTACCGAGGGACTTGGCTTTGCGCTCCTGGAAGACACTCGGCTCGACGAGCCGGGCAAACCGGGCAAGCGCTGGGTGCGGGTTGCCCCCAAAGGTGCCTCCGGTTCTGCACTGCTGCTGGCGAAAGCGGCCAATGCGCAGCAGCAGGCCGCCATCGGCCAGCAGGGTGGTGGCCGGGTATTTCTGTTCCTCGAGACCACTGATTTCTGGGGGGATTACCAGCGCATGCAGGCGTACGGTGTTCATTTTTGTGAACAGCCTCGTGACGAGCCTTATGGCACCGTGGTGGTGTTTGAGGATATCAGCGGCAACCGGTGGGACTTGTTGCAACGTACTGCTGCCAACTGAATCTGAAAACGTTTATCATCCCGCCTGTCATAAAGTCATAAAAGTGTCACATAAAATTCTAATAATTGGCGCACCCATCTTCACAGAGGAGAGAGAAGGGAATGGCTAAGCGAATTCTGGTGGTCGAGGACGAAGCACCGATCCGCGAAATGCTCTGCTTCGTGTTGGAGCAGAAGGGATATGAGACGATTGAAGCGGAAGATTACGCCGATGGACTGGCGAAGGTGCGCGAACCCTACCCCGAACTCATCGTGCTCGACTGGATGATGCCGGGCGGCAGTGGCATCCAGTTCATCAAGCAGCTCAAGCAGGATGAGGTGACGCGCCAGATCCCGGTGGTGATGCTCACCGCTCGCGGTGAAGAGGAGGACAAGGTGCGTGGTCTGGAGGCCGGTGCCGACGACTACATCACCAAGCCGTTCTCGCCCAAGGAGCTGACCGCTCGCCTCCATGCGGTGATGCGCCGCGTGTCGCCCACCTCGGTAGACGAGGTGATCGAGGTGCAGGGGCTCAAGCTGGATCCCGTCTCCCACCGGGTCAGTGCCGAAGAGAAGGCGCTCGACATGGGGCCGACCGAATTCAAGTTGCTTCACTTCTTTATGACTCACCCCGAGCGGGTCTACAGCCGTGAACAGCTGCTCAATAATGTCTGGGGTACCAATGTGTACGTCGAGGACAGAACCGTGGATGTGCATATTCGTCGCCTGCGCAAGGCGATTGAAGAGACAGGGCACGACAGATTGATCCAGACGGTGCGTGGAGCCGGATACCGCTTCTCAACCCGTCTCTAGAGGCAGTTATGTTGCAACCTTACGCCTGGCGGCGACAGTTGTGGCGAATGGCGTTTTTTTACGCCCCCTTCGCATTGGTTGGCTGGTTGATTGATCATCTTGCCCTCTGCCTGTTGGTGGCGGCCGTGTTGCATCTGGGCTGGCACTATCGCTTCCAGAAGCGGCTCTCTGACTGGCTGTGGCACGACCGCAGCCTGGTGCCCCCCAGCGGCAATGGCAGCTGGGAGTACATCTTCAACGGTATCTACAAGCTGCAGCAGCGTCACCGCGCCCGTCGCCGCGAGCTGGCGGGGCTGATCCGCCGCTTCAGGGAGGGTGCCGAGGCGCTGCCCGATGCCGCCGTGGTATTTCGCACCGATGGCAGCATCCTCTGGTGCAACCGGTTGGCGGAGCAACTGCTCGGTTTTCGCTGGCCGGAGGATGCCGGCCAGCATATCGGCAACCTCATTCGTAATCCTGCCTTTAACGCCTATCTGGGCAAGGGGGCATATGACGAGCCCCTCGAGATGCACTCCCCGGTCAACGAGGAGAAGTTTCTCGAGTTTCGCATCATGCCCTACGCCTCCGATCAGGCGATGCTGGTGGTGCGCGACGTCACCCGTTTGCGCAGTCTCGAGAAGACCCGCAAGCACTTCGTTTCCAACGTCTCTCACGAGCTGCGCACGCCGCTCACCGTGCTCAAAGGCTATCTGGAGATGACCGAGGAGCCGCCCCCGCCCGCCATGTGGGCCAAGGCGCATCGGGTGATGATGGAGCAGACTATCCGCATGGATAATCTGGTCAATCAGCTGCTCACCCTCTCCCGTATCGAGGCGGCCCCGACCGTGGATCTCTCCCACCTGGTGGACATGCCTGCCATGCTGGGGCTGCTGGAGCAGGAGGCGCGGGCGCTCTCGGGCGAACGGGCCCACCAGATTGAATTTGTGGTGCAGCCCAATCTGCTGGTGCGCGGGGATCAGGAGCAGCTGCGCAGTGCCGTCTCCAACTTGGTCTACAACGCCATTCACTACACCCCGGCGGGGCGAAAAATTACCGTGGAGTGGCGCAAGCAGGGGGCGATGGCACTGTTTGCCGTGAGCGATGAAGGGGAGGGGATTGCCCCCGAGCATCTGGCGCGGCTGACCGAGCGGTTCTATCGGGTCGACAAGGCACGCTCGCGCCATACCGGCGGCTCAGGCTTGGGCCTTGCCATCGTCAAGCATGCCCTCAGTCATCACGACTGCCAGCTCGATATCGAGAGCCGGGTCGGCCTTGGCAGCCGCTTCAGCTTTCTCATCCCGAGCCGTATGGTGGTGATTAAATAGTCTTTTATGGCAATGAGTTAGCTGCAAAAAGAGGGCCTTTTAACGGGCCCTCTTTTCATTTGTTCAAATCTGTCGCCATGTCATTAAAGTGTCACATTAAATCCATAAATTTGTCACTGCCAGGTCAGATACTGGCGCCGTCTTAAGAACGGACCTTCTGTAACTTTGGAGAGATTGGATGAAACTCAACAAACTGGCTGGTGTAATCGGATTCACCGCAGCAACCCTGTTTTCTGTCAGCGCCCTGGCTGCCGGTGTGGATAAAGACCTGCCGGATTACACACCGACCAGCGGCATTTCGGGCAACCTGTCCTCTGTCGGCTCGGACACCCTGGCTAACATGATGACCCTGTGGGCCGAAGAATTTAAGCGTTTGTACCCCAACGTCAACGTGCAGATCCAGGCCGCCGGTTCTTCTACCGCCCCGACTGCCCTGACCGAAGGTGTTGCCCAGTTCGGTCCGATGAGCCGTGCCATGAAGGCCGGTGAAGAGGAAGCATTCGAGAAGCGTTACGGCTATAAGCCGACTGCCATCCGCGTTGCCGTCGATGCCCTGGCGGTGTTCGTCAACAAGGACAACCCCATCAAGGGGCTGACCATGCCGCAGATCGACGCCATCTTCTCCAGCACCCTCAAGTGCGGCGAAGCCAAGGCTGCCACCAAGTGGTCTGATCTGGGTCTGGACGGCAACTGGTCCTCTAAGGATCTGCAACTGTTCGGTCGCAACTCCGTATCCGGTACCTACGGTTACTTCAAGGAGCACGCCCTGTGTAACGGCGACTTCAAGAGCGGCGTGAACGAGCAGCCGGGTTCTGCCTCCGTGGTGCAGTCTGTTTCTGCCTCCCTGAATGGCATCGGCTACTCCGGTATCGGTTATGTCACCTCTGGTGTGCGTGCAGTACCGCTCTCCAAAGATGGCAAGACCTTCATCGAAGCGACCTCCGATAACGCCATCACCGGCAAGTATCCGCTGTCACGCTTCCTGTACGTTTACGTGAACAAGCATCCGAACAAGCCGCTCTCCCCGATGGAGCAAGAGTTTGTCAAGATGATGCTCTCCAAAGCAGGCCAGAACATCGTAGCCAAAGATGGCTACGTACCGGTGCCGGCCAAGGTGGTACAGGCTGACCTGAAAAAGCTGGGTATCATGTAACTGCCTGCAGTCAGCATGCCCTGATAAAACGAGCCCCAAGCGGGCTCGTTTTGTTTTTGTCGGCTGTCAGTTTTGTTAATAGCGCTGGATGGATATTTTTCCACCAGCCGGGGGCTGGCTCCCTTGCTTAGCAGGGCGGCATTTCCGAGAATAGGGCAACGTTATGGCAAAGGATCCCTTCATGATTGCGTCCCTCACCAAGTTTGGCATGGTAGCCCTCTGTAGTTCCCTGCTGGTCGCCTGCGCCCAGTCGCCGACCGGCCGCAGCCAGATGCTGCTCTACTCTCCCCAGCAGATGAACCAGCTGGGCGCCGACTCCTTCGAGCAGATGAAGAAGCAGGAGAAGGTGAGCAAGGATGCCAAACTCAACGCCTATGTCTCCTGTGTCGCCAAGGCGGTGACCGCCCAGGTGCCGGCCAGCTATGGCATCACCAACTGGGAAGTGGTGGTGTTTGACTCCAAACAGGTCAACGCCTTCGCCCTGCCCGGCGGCAAGATCGGGGTCTACAGCGGCCTGCTCAAGGTTGCCAAGAATCAGGATCAGCTGGCGACCGTCATCGGCCACGAGCTGACTCACGTATTGGCCCAACACTCCAACGAACGACTCTCGCGCAGCCAGCTGGCGGGGATCGGTCTGGCGGCTGCGGACATCGCCATGGGCACCAGCGAGTATCGCGGCGCCACCATGGCCGCCCTTGGCCTCGGGGTCGAGGTGGGGGTGATGTTGCCCTATGGCCGTACTCAGGAGAGCGAAGCGGATCGGCTGGGGCTTGAGCTGATGGCGCGCGCCGGGTTCAATCCGGCCGAGGCGATCCCCCTGTGGCAAAACATGAGTGCCGCCGCTGGTGGCAACTCCCCGCCGCAACTGCTCTCCACCCACCCGAGCAACGAGAACCGGATCGCCGAGTTGCAGGCGCAACAGGCGCAAGTGTTGCCGCTCTATGAGCAGGCCCGCGCCAACGGTCTGGTGCCCCAATGCAAGGCATAAGCCTGCGCATGGCGCGCAGCGACGATGCCGCCGCCATGACGGTGATGCAACGAGCCAGCTGGCTCGCTGCCTATGGCAAGGTGCTCGGTGCCGACCTGCTGGAGCAGCTGGACGTCACCGCCCATCTGCAGATCTGGCAGAGCCGTCTGGCCGAGCCGGGCCCAAGGCCCATGCTGCTTTGTCTCGATGAGGTGGTGATTGGCCTGCTCTACTGGCAACCACAGCAGGAAGCGGGGCAGAGTCATGCCCTGATCCGCGCTTTTTACCTCCATCCCGACCACTGGCGACAAGGCTATGGTAAACGGCTGTGGCAGGCGGTGGCGATGCAGATGCGCCGTGCCGGTTGCCATAGCGTCAAATTGTGGCTGCTCGATGGCAACCACATCGGCGAGGGGTTCTACCTGCGCCGCGGCTTCGTCTTTGACGGCGAGGAGCGCACCCTGATAAGCCTCGGGCTGCCCTGCCTGCAGCGACAAATGAGCCGTTTGCTCTGATCACCCTCCCGTTTTTCGCCCTCGGTCACTTTATTTTTTTTGCGAATTAATACAATGTGCCCCTTGGAACAGAGTTGGATAAACACGGGCTGACAAGGGAGTGCTGGCATGTATTACGGCTTTGATATCGGTGGCACCAAGATCGCCTTTGCGGTCTATGACGGAGCATTGAACCTCTGCCACGAGGAGCGCATGAGCACCCCGGGCAACGATTATGAGGGGTTGCAGCAGCTGATCCGCTCCCGGGTCGAGCTGGCGGATGCCCGCTTCGGGGCTCGGGGCTCGGTCGGCATCGGTTTCCCCGGTGTCATCAATAGCCAGGATCACAGCATAGTGGCGGCCAATCTGCCCTCCATCAATGGTCGCCATCTGGGCGCAGATCTGGCCGAACTGCTGGAGCGGCCGGTCAAGGTGGATAACGACGCCAACTGCTTCCTCTGGTCCGAAGTGCATCAAGGGGCAGCCGACGGCGCAGGCAGTGCGCTCGGTGTCACCATCGGTACCGGCATCGGCGGCGCTGTTTATCTGGCGGGCAAGCTTATTCAGGGGCGCAACTGGCTGGCTGGCGAGATTGGTCACTACCCCTTGCCCGCGACCATGCTGATGAAGTACCCCGAGTTGCCCCGTCCCCGTTGCGGTTGCGGCCGTCTGGTCTGTTTTGAAACCTATGCCTCCGGCACCGGTCTGGAGCGTCTCTATCATCATTTCCATGGCCAGCGCGCCACGGGTCACCAGATTGTGGGACGCTTCGAGGCCCATGAACCCCATGCGGTCGAGACGGTCGACTGCTGGTTGGAGATCATGGCCGCCGGGCTTGCCACCGCCATTTCGGTGATTGATCCCGAGGTGGTGGTGTTGGGGGGCGGCCTGAGCGGCCTGCCCGCCCTCTATGAACAGCTGCCGC
This sequence comes from Aeromonas sp. R1-1, assembly GCF_040908495.1. Taxonomy (NCBI): domain Bacteria; kingdom Pseudomonadati; phylum Pseudomonadota; class Gammaproteobacteria; order Aeromonadales; family Aeromonadaceae; genus Aeromonas; species Aeromonas sp. R1-1. Next base: position 71,511 of record NZ_JBFODV010000241.1, read on the forward strand.
TGCGTCTGCCCGGTCACTTGCTGCCCGGGGTCGCCCTGCCCGAGATCCGCCAGGCCCGCTTCGGCGGTGCCGGTGGTGTGCGCGGCGCAGCCTTGCTCAATCTATGAGATCAGATGTGGGGTCTGATCTCCCCGAAAAAGGAGTCCTCATGACCCGTCTTGAAATCTGTATCGACAACCTGGAATCCCTGTTTACTGCCCAGCAATCCGGGGCGGATCGCATCGAGCTCTGCTCTGCGCTGGGTCTGGGTGGCCTGACCCCCTCCTACGGCTTTATGCAGCTGGCAGCCCGCCACGCCAGCGTGCCGGTTTATGCCATGATCCGCCCGCGTGCCGGGGATTTTTGCTTCAACGACGGCGAGTTCGAGATGATGCTGCAAGATATCGCGGCCGCACGCGCTGCGGGGCTGCAAGGGGTGGTGGTCGGTTTGCTGGATGAGGAGGGGCGGGTGCCTGCCGCCAAACTCAAACAGCTGGTGGATGCTGCAGGACCGTTGGGGGTCACCTTCCATCGCGCCATCGACCTCTCTTCCGACTGGCGTCTCGATCTGGAGACCATAGTCGCTGCCGGTTGCGAGCGCATTCTGAGCTCGGGCCATGCGCCGACCGCGTTGGCGGGGCTGGAAACCCTGCAGGAGATGCAACAAGCGCTGGCGGGGCGTGCCAGCCTGATGCCGGGGGCCGGGGTCAATGCCGACAACGTGCGTACCATCATCGAGTTCACCGGAGTGAGCGAAGTGCATATGTCCGGCATGGGCTGGCGCGGTGGCATGGTGCCGCACGGAGTGAATATGGGCACTTCGGATGATGGTCGGGTCAATATCACCGATGGCGCCAAGGTGGCTGCGGTCAGAGCCTTGCTGGATCGCGGTTAAGCAGATCGCCGCCGTTGGGCGGCGTTCATCCGCATCTTGTGTGAAGTTCCTCCCACTGACGGGGAAATCAGGGGCGCCCCCGGCAGCACCCCGGCCAAAAGTCTGATATTATCCCGCCTCTTTACTACATGGATCTGGAGCAACATCTCAATGTCCCAATACGACTCTATCGAACAGAAGGCCAGCTATGGCATCGGCCGCAACATGGGTGATCAGCTGGCGCAGCAAGCCTTCGCCGGTCTGGATATCCCGGCCCTGCAACAAGGTCTGGCAGATGCCCTGAATGGTCTGGAGTTCGCGGTCAGCCGTGACGATATCAATGATGCCTTCCAGGTGATCACTGCGCGTATGCAAGAAGAGCAGGAAGCCGCCGCCAAGGCCGCCGCTGCTGACGGCGAAGCCTTCCTGGCTGATAACGCCAAGCGCGCTGAAGTGAAGGTGACCGACTCCGGTCTGCAGTACGAAGTGCTGGTAGAAGGCAACGGTGCCGTTCCGGTAGCCGGTCAGTCCGTGCGTGTGCACTACCACGGTACCTTCACCCACGGTGGCGTATTCGACAGCTCCGTTGCTCGCGGCCAGCCGGCTGAATTCCCGGTGACCGGCGTGATCGCTGGCTGGGTTGAAGCGCTGCAGCTGATGCCGGTTGGTTCCAAGTGGAAGCTATACATCCCCCACGATCTGGCCTACGGTGCCCGTGGTGCGGGCTCCATCCCGCCTTACTCTGCACTGGTATTTGAAGTCGAGCTGCTGGACATCCTGTGATCCTGCTGGCTTGATGCAAACGGCGACCCTCGGGTCGCCGTTTGTTTTTGGGCTATGTGATAGACAGCATTTGTCGCGACCAGCGGGCTGGAGAGCAGAAAAGGGCGGCACTTTTGCGTTTTTTACTGGTTTTTTCAGAAACGGGAACAGGCATACTGCGACTCATTAGAGAGGATAAGGAGAACCCGATGAGCAAGAAGATGAAGAAAGTAGCGGGGCTTGCTCTGTTGCTGCTGAGCATTCCGGCCAGTGCCGACGCCATGCGTTGCAAGAACGCCCTGATCACCGAGGGAGACACCACCGCCGAGATGCTGCTCAAGTGCGGTGAGCCGATGTTGCGTGAAGAGCTCAACCGCAACGAGGAGAACCAGTTTGGCAACATGGTGCAGGTCAAATATGGTGAGCGCTGGACTTACAACTTCGGCAAGAACGAGTTCATGCGCTTTGTGACGGTGCGCAACGGCATCATTACCGATATCGAAAACGGCCCGCGCGGCCAGTAGCCGGCGGGCAAAGCATGGATGCACAACAGACAGTAGGGCAAGACCCTTTGACTCACATGTCCGGCAAGGGGTCGCGGTGACCAAGTTGTCTGACAGCCAGATTGATCTGGCGAGCCAGTCTTAGCCGCTGGCGGCAGGTCAGGCCATGGAGGCTGATCCTGCCCGCGTTGAATTCAAATGTCCCCAGCGACTCGATGGCAAAATAGCCTCGATGAAAGCTCTTGATGTAGCGAGCGATCTGCCGTGGGGATAACTGCTTGAATACCTTCATCACACGGTTCCCTGATTGCCTGGACAGGGCACACTATGGTGTCGGTCGATGACACTGATATGACGGTTTATAAAGATTTGCATGAATCCTTATTTTGCCAGTGAGCTCGGCAAATTGACGGTATCATCGAAAAAGTTGTGCCATGGCAAACCACCGCACCGATATACTGCGGGCTTGAATGGAACAAATAAAAGGGCCTGTGCGTGGAATGGGTTGATGTGGTGGACGAGGATAACCGGGTGATTGGCGTGGCCGAGCGAGCCAAGGTGCGGCGAGAGAATCTCTGCCATCGCGCCAGCTATATTCTGGTGCTCGACGACGCGGATCGGATCCTGGTGCAGCGGCGCACCCTCAGCAAGGATTTCTGCCCCGGCATGCTGGATGCCTGCGCCGGTGGCGTGGTCACCACCGGTGAGGAGATGGAGCGCTCCGCCCGGCGCGAGCTGGCCGAAGAGCTGGGGATTATGGATGTTCCCCTGCAGGGCTTTGGCAGCTTTTATGCGGAAGGGGAGGGCTACCGGGTCTGGGGTGGCCTCTTCAGTTGCCGTTATCAGGGGCCGCTGCAGTTGCAGGCCGAAGAGGTGAGCGCGGTACACTGGATGAGCCTGGCCGAGATTGCCGAGCGCGCCAGCGAATTTACCCCCGATTCCCTGCTCGCCATCGCCACCTGGCAGGCAAGGCGCTAACGTCTCTCTTTAGATATTTTCTTTTCCAGTTCAGAGACAAGACGGGCAGCCTGATGGCTGCCCGTCTGCCTTTGTGCATTTACTGGGTCTGCTACACCAGCTTGAGGCGTCGGTTGGTGCGCCCGCAAGCGCTCGGCTTGGCGAGCCAGTGCCCCTGCCAGTCGGTGGCCAGACGCAGTAGGGGATACTCGAGATCGAGTCGGGTCACCACCAGCTGGCCTGTTTCATCGCCACTCACGGGATTGCCGCTGGCGGGATCGATGATCTCGACGATGCAGCTCTCGTTGACGATAAAGCCCTGACCGGGCTGACTCTCGTAGGCCACCACCCCCACATCCTGCCACACCAGACAGTTGAGGGCCGCAATGCCGTGAATGGCACGCAGCGGCGCGGTTTCGGGATGGGTGGCTTCGCACAATAGGGCACGGCGCAGCGAATCGCTCGGGATCTCCGCCGCTTCGGCCGCTTCCAGCAGGTCGAGCAGGGTCACCAGCGGGCCGACATAGCCGGTGGGTTGATAGCGCAGCAGTGCCTCCAGCTGGCGCTGGGTATCGTGGGGCCCGCAGGGTACCACGGGAGCCCCCAGCTGGCGGGCGCCGTTATCGAAGATAAAGGCGGTGGGGCCAGCATGATAGTCGTGGCCGTTGAGCATCACTTCCCCCGCCTTGAAACCGGCGGCAAACAGTGCTCGGGCGGCGCCCCACCAGTCAGCTCCCGCATATTCGGGGATGGCCAGCTGGCCCGGACAGGAGAAGACCCGCAGCGCTTGACTGGCGGGGCGGCCGGTGAGACCGGCAAAGGGGGGATGAGCCTGCTGGGCGGCAAAGAGCTCTTTGCTGTCGAGCAGTGGCAGGGTGGCCAGCTCTGCCAGATCCTCGAGGCGGCACTGGCGATAGGCGCTGGAGTAACCGGCGCAATATTGGCTGACATGGGTAAGCTGATGATTGAGCTGGTCCAGTTGCTGTTGTTCGCGCATGGCGGAGGGACGAATTTCCAGACCATCGTAATAGTGCTGCATGAGGCTTCCTTGGTCGGCTGATCCTGCTCAAGGTTAGTTCAAATGATCCCGGCAAAGGGAGGTCTGTGTCACAGCTCGGCAGTGGGGTAGACTGGGGCCTCCTCCCTCCACTTAAGGACGAGCACAATGATTGCGATGGGTCAGACTCTGCCTTCGGGCGAATTTACCTTTATCACCGCCGAGGGCAAGCAGCTGCGGGATAGCCAGACGCTGTTCGCCGGTAAAAAAGTAGTGCTGTTTGCCGTGCCCGGCGCCTTTACTCCCACCTGCTCCAATGCCCACCTGCCCGGTTATGTGGTGCTGGCCGATCAGTTTATGGCCAAAGGGGTGGATGCCATCTGCTGTCTGTCGGTCAACGATGCTTTCGTGATGCGGGCCTGGCAGACGGCCCAGAATGCCGAGGCGATCACCATGCTGGCGGATGGCGACGGCAGCTGGACCCGGGCGTTGGGTCTGGCCAAGGATACCGGCGCCTTTGGAGGTATCCGCGCCCAGCGCTTTGCGTTGATCGCCAACGATGGCGTGGTCGAGCAGCTGTTTGTGGAGGCACCGGGCAAGTTCGAGGTCTCCGATGCCGCGAGCATGCTGGCTGCACTGTGAAATGTTAATCACGGTTTGATTTCCCCTTGAAATGGGAGGTGGCACAGCTACACTGGCGCCACTTTCCCATGGTGCCTGCCCGTTTGGGCTGGCGCTTCGTTGCTGATAACAAGAGATGAAGATCCTATGACTCTGGCTTTTGTTGCCCTGATTGCCGGACTGGCGCTGCTGGTCTGGAGTGCAGACAAGTTTGTCGATGGCGCTGCCGCCACCGCCCGTTATGCGGGGATGCCGCCGCTGCTGATCGGCATGGTGATCATCGGTTTTGGTACCTCGGCCCCGGAGATGGTGGTCTCGGCGCTGGCGGCGTCACAGGGCAATCCCGGGTTGGCGCTCGGTAATGCCTATGGCTCCAACATCACCAATATCGCGCTGATCCTGGGTCTGACGGCACTGATCAGTCCTATCGCGGTGGCCTCTCAGGTAGTGCGCAAGGAGATCCCCATTCTGCTCGGTATTACCCTGCTCTCCGGCGCCCTGCTGATCGATGGTCATCTGGGCCGGATGGATGCGGTCATTCTGGGGGCTGTCTTCGTTGCCCTGATGGGCTGGTCCATCTGGGCTGGCATGAATGGCAAGGGAGATGCGCTGGATACCGAGACCGCCGAGGATATCGAGAGCGAGGGGATGTCCCTCAAGAGCGCTATCTTCTGGCTGGTGGTCGGGCTGGTGCTGCTGATCGGCGCTTCCCGTCTGCTGGTCTGGGGGGCGGTGACCATCGCACAGGCACTTGGTATCAGCGATCTGGTGATTGGTCTCACCATAGTCGCGGTGGGAACCTCCCTGCCGGAACTGGCCTCGTCGTTGATCGCCATTCGCAAGAACGAGCATGATCTGGCCCTTGGCAACGTACTGGGCTCCAACCTGTTCAACACCCTGGCGGTGGTGGGGATCGCGGCGGGTATTCATCCGTTGGATGTGGCGCCGGAAGTGCTCACCCGTGACTGGAGCATCATGATGGGGCTGACCCTGCTGCTGCTGGTGATGTGTCTGGGCCGCAAGGGGCAGGGCCGCATCAACCGGCTGGAGGGGGGCGTGCTGCTCACCTGCTTCGTCGCCTACACCGGCTGGCTGCTGACCAGTCAGTTTATCTGATAGGTGTTGGTGAAATGAGAGAGGGGGAAGCTCAAGCTTCCCCCTCTTGTTTTTGCCCAGTGAACCTGTTGGCGAGCGAGCGGTGTGCTCAGGCTACTGCCACCAGCTTCTGCCCCTTCTGACTGCTGTCCAGAATGAGGATGCTGGCCTTGGGGAAGAAGTTGAAGGTGGAGGCGGAGGCCCAGGTGTAGGCGCCCATCACCTTGCCAACCACCAACTCGCCGATAGCCAGGTCCGGCAGCATGATGTCATCGCGTATCACATCCACGCTGTCGCAGGTCGGGCCGGAGAGCACCGAATTGTGCTGCTCGCCACTGGCATAAGGCGTGCTCACCGGATAGGTGACGTGGTCATAGAGCTGACCGTTGTAGCTGCCGTAGAGACCGTCATCCAGGTAATACCAGATCTTGTCGCCGCGGTGGGCCTTGCCCATCACGCTTGATACCGAAGTCATGGCCGGCGCGCTGATAAAGCGGCCCGGTTCGGCAATCTTCTGCACGGTAGCTGGCAACTTGGCCAGCGCTTCGCGGATCGGCGCGCAGAAGCCGTCGATATCGAACTCGCCCCCCTCATAATCCACCGGGAAACCGCCGCCGATATCCAGCACCCAGGGCTTGAGCCCGAGCGCCCAGGCCTGCTCCATGATCTCGCGGCAGGCGTCGATGGCCTGCACATGGCGATGGGCATGAGGCACTTGCGAGCCGACGTGGAACGACAGCCCCATCACCTTGATCCCCTTGGCGTGGGCCAGTTGCAGCAGCGGCAGCGCCTGCTCCGGAGTGCAGCCGAACTTCTTGGAGAGATCGACCTTGGTCTCGGGGTTGGGGAAGCTGACCCGCAGCAGCAGTTTCACTTCGTCCTTGTAGGGAATGAACTTTTCCAGCTCCAGTGGGTTGTCGTAGACAAACACGGTGCAGCCGAACTCCAGCGCATAACGGATATCGCTGTCGCGCTTGATGGGATGGGTATGAATGCAACGTCCCGGGCGAACTCCCTGACTGCGCACCAGATCCACTTCGCCATTGGTGGCCAGATCGAAACAGGCCCCCTCTTCCTTCAAGACAGAGACCACCGCCTCATGGGGCAGGGGTTTGAGTGCATAGTGCAATCGTACATCGTGCAGGGCGGCGGCCAGGGCCCGATACTGTTTGCGGACGGCTGCCTTGTCGAGCAGCAGCAGGGGGGAACCGAATTGTTCAACCAGCTGACGGTAATCTTGTGCGACCACATCTTTTGCAACCAGGGTCTCGTTCATTCTCTTTTGGTCATCCTTAGGGGGCGTGATATGCCCAAGCCATATGCGATTGAACCGGCGACGGCCGGGTCAGGCGAGCGGTCCGGTGGGACCAACCGAACACAGTGCATAAATTGATAACAAAGTGCTTGGTTATGCAGCGGATTATCGGCTTATTGATTCTGTGTGCAAGCATTTTGATTGGATATGTCGGCAAGATTTTCTTGGCGAAACGAGAGGGATCACTGTTCTCTATCCGCCATTTTTCCCGTTTGGGCCACATTTGATCCGTGAGAGCCTAACTTGTTGATAGTTAACTAACATTTAACATTCTTGCCGCGGTTCTGGCGGTCACTAAAAAAATATAAATGGGGGCGGCCAAGTGCGAGACAGCTCACATTTTTTGGATTAACATGCCGACTTCCTAATCCAAACTAGTTCGGATGAAGGTAGCAGGAGAGCGATGGGCAACCATCCACCGAAGAAGTGAATCTTTCAGGTACCGGGCAACCGGTGTGGACTGCTACTGGACGATACTCTGGAGAGACCCGTTAAATCGGGCGCCGAAGGAGCAAGGCACCACGACTACCCGCAAGGGCAGGCTGGCGCCGGAAACTCTCAGGCAAAAGGACAGAGGGGATGGGATGGTTGTACCTGGGCTTGGCCCGCATCCGATCGCCTCTGGCCGATCGCGACACCTATGGGAAGATCATCCTTCTCCTCCTTAATTTCTGTTTCTTAAGGAGGATGCATGTCATCAATTCAATCGGCGTTAACCGCCATCGATAGCTTTATCTGGGGCCCGCCCCTGCTGATCCTGCTGGTCGGGACCGGTATCTATCTCACCCTGCGTCTGGGTCTGCTTCAGGTCGTGCGCTTGCCGCTCGCTCTGAGGCTGGTTTTTGGTCGCGATCAGGGGCAGGGCAAGCAGGGGGATGTCTCCAGCTTCGGCGCCCTCTGTACCGCACTCTCTGCCACCATCGGCACCGGCAATATCGTCGGGGTGGCCACCGCCATCAAGCTGGGGGGCCCGGGTGCCTTGTTCTGGATGTGGATGGCGGCGCTGTTCGGCATGGCCACCAAGTATGCCGAGTGCCTGCTGGCGGTCAAATACCGCGAGCAGGATGCCAACGGCCAGATGGCTGGCGGCCCCATGTACTATCTGGAGAAGGGGCTCGGTTCCAAACCGCTCGCCAAGCTGTTTGCCCTGTTCGGCATCGGTGTCGCCTTCTTCGGCATCGGTACGTTCCCGCAGGTCAATGCCATCTCCGACGCCATGAGCCTCTCCTTCTCGGTGCCCCGTGAAGCGACCGCCGTGGTGCTGACCCTGATCGTGGCGCTGGTGACTCTGGGGGGGATCAAGTCCATCTCCAGCGTGTCGAGCAAGGTGGTGCCCTTCATGGCCATCTTCTACATCGTCGCCTGTCTGGGCGTGCTGGTGAACAACGCCAGCGCCCTGCCCGATGCCGTCATGCTGGTTATCGAGAGTGCCTTCACCGGCCATGCGGCGACCGGCGGCTTCGTCGGTGCCAGCATCATGCTGGCAATCCAGTCCGGGGTCGCGCGCGGGGTCTTCTCCAACGAGTCAGGTCTGGGCTCTGCGCCCATCGCGGCGGCGGCAGCCAAGACCGATTCGTGCGTGGAGCAGGGGCTGGTCTCCATGACAGGTACCTTCATCGACACCATCATCATCTGCACCATGACCGGCCTGACACTGGTGGTCACAGGCGTGTGGAGCGGCGATGCAAGCGGCGCGGCTATGACCAGTCTGGCCTTTGCCCAAGGGCTCGATGCTCATGTCGGCCAGTATCTGGTGAGCATTGGCCTCCTGTTCTTCGCCTTTACCACCATCCTTGGCTGGAACTACTACGGCGAGCGCTGCACCGAATACCTGTTCGGGGTGAAGGCGATCAAGCCCTATCGTCTGGTCTATCTGGCGCTGGTTGCGAGCGGAGCTTTCCTCCATCTGGACATGATTTGGCTCCTGGCCGATATCGTTAACGGCCTGATGGCGGTGCCCAACCTCATCGGCCTCATCGGTCTGCGCCATGTGGTGATCGCCGAGACCCGCGCCTACTTTAGCCGGGATCTGGATAGCGAAGCCGAGCCGGAGCCGCAGACGGCTTGAGCGCCTCAGCCCGTTTCACGCTCCCCTTGAAAAGAACAAGCCACGACTCCGGTCGTGGCTTTTTTGTGCCTGCGCTATCTCCATCGACGGGCGTTTTCCCTCTCCCTTCGGAATAAGGTCAGGATGGGGGGGATAGCCCCTCGCTCAGCAGGCTATCCAGACGTGCTCGCACTTTCTCTACCAGTGCCTGATCGCTACCGTGCCAATCGATGCTGCTTGCCAGCGTGGTGGAGGTTCCCGCCATAAAACGCAGTTCGCCGCCCGCCAGCTCGTAGAAGCGGCTCGCCATCCTGGTTCCCTCATCCACATCACCCGCCACCAGCAGCATGGCTTGTGCCAGCACGGCGCCCTGGTGATCCTGCCCCGGTGCCAGCCAGCGCTGGGCAGTACCGGTGATCTTGCGTCCCCCGATCATCAGATTGTACTGACCATCGCAAAAGGATCCGGGCACGAAGTCATAGCTTCCCTCAAGGCCGTACTCCGCCAACAGGGTCAGCAGCGGCGCCCCCAGCAGCCGGTAGTAGTGGGCGAGATCTGTGGTGGTGCGGGGCAGCAGCAGGGATAGGTTGAGGATCCCCGCCCCGTGGGGCACGGCGGTACCGCCACTGTCGCGCACATGCACCGGCCAGCCTTCGTCTGCCAGCTGTTTGCAGGCGGCTTCGTAATGGGGGAGGCGGGTATCCTTGCGAGTGACAATCAGGCATTGGGGCGCCTGCCAGAGGTGAGCGCGGGGCTGGCCGTCATGGGCACAGTCGCGCAGCCAGCGCTGCTCTTGCGCCAGTATTTGTGCGGGTGAAGCGGTATCGGGAAGGGGAGAGAGCAGGCGATAGGGCATGGCGGCATCCTCAAAAAAGGCTGCCCAGCACACTACCCGTGGCGACTGGCAAGGTAAAGCCCCGCAGTGCGGGGCTTGGGTTGGCTATCGGTGGACGATGTCTCAGGAGTGACGCGCTTCGCGCTTGGGCAGCAGCAGGTTGAGCACGATGGCGGTAATGCCACCGGTGGCGACGCCGTAGGAGAGCACGCTCTTGGCCAGCTCCGGCAGGTGTTGCAGCACTTCCGGCACCTGCGCGACCCCCAGCCCCATGGCCAGCGACACCGCCAGGATCATCAGGGCGCGGCGATCCAGCTCCTCGCGGGCAATGATGCGCACGCCAGCGGCGGCGATGGTGCCGAACATCACGATGGTGGCACCCCCCAGCACGGGCTCGGGGATCTGCTGTACCAGACTGGCGACCGCCGGGAACAGGCCGAGCAGGGCCAGCATGGCGGCGATAAAGAGCCCGACATGGCGGCTGGCGACGCCGGTCAGCTGAATGACGCCGTTATTCTGGGCGAAGGTGGACATGGGGAAGGTGGAGAAAACTGCCGCCAGCATGGAGTTGGCACCATCGGCCAGCACGCCGCCTTTGATCCGCTCCATATAGACAGGCCCTTCCAGCGGCTCGCCGGAGATATCCGAGGTGGCGGTCATGTCACCGATCGCTTCGAGCGCCGTCACCACGAAGATGATGGCGAGCGGCACGAACAACTGCCAGTCAAAGCCGAGACCGTAGTGGAGCGGAATGGGCACCATCACCAGCGGGCCGTCGAAGGTGGGGGCGCTCACTTTGCCCAACAGCAGGGCCACGGCATAGCCCGCCAGCATGGCGATCATGATGGCGGAGAGACGCAGCCAGGGGTTGCGACTGCGTTGCAGCAACACGATCAGGCCGAGCACCAGCAGTGAGAGGAAGAGGTTGGTGTGACTGGCGAAGCTGCCATCAGAGAGGGCTGCATAGCCGCCGCCCATGCTGATCAGGCCCACTTTGATCAGGGTCAGGCCGATCAGCAGCACCACTATGCCGGTGACCAGCGGGGTGATGATCCGTTTCACCAGATGGAGGAAGCGGCTCATCACCACGATAGTGAGTGCGGCAACCATCATGGTGCCAAACAATGTGCCCAACAGATCCTCGGTGGGCATGGCGGCCTGCTTGAGGGCGAGACCTGAGGCGATGATGGGGCCGAGGAAGTTGAAGCTGGTGCCCTGTACCGAGAGCAGGCCGGAACCGATGGGGCCGAAGCGACGGGTTTGAATGAAGGAGGCGATGCCGGACATGACCAGCGACATGGAGACGATATAACGGGTGTCGGCGGCAGAGAGGCCGAGGGCATTGGCGATAATCAGGGGCGGGGTAATGATGGCGACAAACATGGCGAGCATATGCTGCAGGGCGGCGAACAGCGTCTGGGGCAGAGGCGGGACATCCTCTATGCCATAGACCAGTTCGCTATGGGTTCGCCTGGGTGGATGTGCCTCTCGATTGGCGCGTGTGACAGCAGCCTGTTCCATAAGTACCTCGAATTGTGTGGGGAGGGGGAGAAAATTGGGCGCTATTGTAGTGATTGAAATGAGGCTGACCAGCGCTAATTATGCAAAAAAAGGTTTATTTTTTGATGGGTTGAAACGTTTGCGCGCTGCGATTATCATCTGTCGGTTTGTGTGACCGACCTCTCCTTTTTATTCTCCCCGCTAATGATATTTTTACCACTTTGTAGGTGTAGAATGAGCCCTCAGTATTCATCGTGGAGACTCTGGATGCTCAAGTTGTCAGAGTTCTGGAGTGCGAGGGTTCACTCCGAAGACTTTACTCGTACTCGCATGGGCTTTATGACGGTGCGTTTGCGCCTGCTGACCTGCTTGCTGATGCTCGGATTGCCCGCCTGGGCCGTGGTGGATTGGCTGACCTTGCCCGCCGTTCATTTCGAGCAGCTGTTCCAGGCCAGGATCTTCTGCACCCTGGCGCTCTCGCCACTTATTCCGCTCTCGTATCTCATCCACTTCAAGCGGGAGCGGATGAAGCTGGCCCTTGGCTACCTGATGGCCGTGATGATGCTCTTCTCCCTCTTTTGCCTTAACAGCTTTGGCGCCGGACAGGAGTTGCAGGCGGGCTATGCTGCCTTTCCCTATCTGCTGATAACCCTGTTTGCCATCTTCCCCATCCCCCTCTCCCTCGGCTTGCAACTGGCAGGCGTGGTACTGGTGACCATGCTGCTGGGCCACTGGCTGCTGGTGGGCCAGAGCATCTGGAGTCAGGCCACCCTGAATCAGGTGTGGGTGCTCGGCATGTTTACCATGGCCAGTTGCTGGGTGCAGTGCGGCCAACTCAACATGCTGCTGCGGCTATATCGGGAATCAACCACCGATGAGCTGACCGGCATGATGAACCGCCGCCTGCTGATGAAGCAGCTGGAGCAGGCCCGAATCCGGCTGCAACTCAAGAAGAAGCCCTTTGCGGTGATGCTGCTGGATCTCGATCGCTTCAAGCGGATCAACGATATCTACGGCCATCTGGCGGGGGATGCGGTGCTCAAGGAGGTGGCTACCACCCTGGGGGAGCAGCTGGAGCCTGACATGGTGCTGGGGCGTTATGGCGGCGAAGAGTTTGCTATCCTGATGCACAACTGCGCCGATCCGGCGCTGGCGAGTAAAATGGCCGAGCGGCTGCGCATTGCTGTCGAGGCGCGGCTGGTGAAGAGCCCCACCTCGGACGAATTGCTGGAGGTGACGGTGAGTATCGGGATTGCCATGGCTCGTTCCGATGACACCATCGATATTCTGATCAACCGTGCCGACGAGTGCCTCTACCAAGCCAAGATGGCGGGACGCAACTGCGTGGTGGTCGAGGGGCAGAACCGCGCAAAAACAGATGCCGCCTGAGGGCGGCATCCTGTTGGCAATGAGCTGGTGCGATCAGGCCAGCTTGTACTTGCCGGAGAGCTGCTGAGCCAGCAGCTTGAACATGTTGAAGACCGCCATGGTCTTGCCGGTCGGGGTGCCGTCTTCGGCCAGGAAATACTCCCCCTTGAACACCAGAATATCCCCCTTCTGCTCCACCGAATCGGCGCGCATACCGTGGATGAAGTCTTCATGCTCTTTGATGATCTTGTTGGCCATCTCAAGCAGGGCCGTCTCGGTGATCAGCTCTTTCTGTGGTTGCATGCTCGTCTCCTTAAACGACTACTGGACAGGGAAACCGTGGATCCCTGCCTCTGATTGAAGAGGCGCCCAGCATACTGCAAACAGGGTTTTTCTGTCATTGATATGACCCCGATTTGTGGCTGTTTATCCGATCACCAGATTCTTCAACCAGCAGCGTTGGCGAATACGGCGCTGCACCAGCAACACCTTGCTGAGCTCCTCCAGCAAGACCACCGCCACCACCCAGGAGAGGGGCCAGCCGAGCAGCGTGACCGCCACCCAGGCGAGCGGGATGCCGATGCACCACATGCCGACAATATCGATGAAGATGCTGTAGTTCACATCGCCGCCAGAGCGCAGCACCCCGATGATCCCCACCATGTTGAACACCTTGAGCAGCATCCCGAGGCACATGATGCCGAGCACCTGTCCCGCTTCCGTCATCAGCTCGGGGGGCAGGTTGCCGACCCACTGCAGCAGGTTGGCTTGCAGCAGCCAGACGATGATCCCCACCAGTAGCGCGCCAATCGGTGCCAGCAGCAGGAAGAGCTGGGAGTGCTGCCAGGCAATCTCGTACTCCTCGGCCCCGAGCCGGTGGCCGAGCAGGGTGGAGCAGGCCACCGCCAGTCCGAAGAAGAGGGAGATCAGGATGCTCTCCAGGGTGCCGAGTGTGGTCATGATGGCCAGCGAATCGGTGCCAAGATGGGCATAGAGAAAGCCGTAAATCAGCATGCCGAAGGCCCAGAGGCCGTCATGGAACAGCAGCGGCAGGGCGATCAGGGTAAAGCGCACCACCTCCTTGCGCTTGAAGGCGGCTAGCCAGTCTGGTGCACGCGGGATCAGGCGCGCCTCATAACGCTTTACGTAGAACAGCAGCAGGGCTGTCTGCAGCAGCCGGGAAATGGTGGTGCCCCAGGCCGAACCGGCGACCCCCATCGCCTCGAAGCCGAAGTGACCGAAGATGAGGGCGTAGTTGAGGATGACGTTGGCGATGATGGCGATAATGCCGATGCGGGTTGGCGCGGCGGCATTGCCGACCGAGCGCAGGGCTGATTCCAGCGGCACTACGATGGCGGTACAGAGGATGGTGGCGCCGGTGATCATCAAGAATTGATCCGCCAGAGCTCGCAGTGCCGGCTCCTGACTGGCAAAACCCAGTACGCTGCCCGGTGATAACACATAGATGAAGGCAAAGGGCAGGGTGACCAGCAGGGCGCCCACTATTGCCAGCGCCAGGGAGCGGCGCACCCCGGCCATCTCCCCGCGCCCGAAGTATTGTGCTGCCAATACCGAGACCCCGCCCGCGAGGCCCGCTATCACCAGCAGATTGAAAAAGAAGACCCGGTTACCCAAGCCGACCGCCGCCACAGCCGTGGTGCCAAGCTGGCTCACCATCATGATATCGATGAGGCCGAGCAGGGAGAACATCATGGATTGCAGCGAGACAGGCAGGGCCAGCCGCCACAATCGGGTCATGAACTCGCGATCGGTGGTTTGTTTTAAAATCGCTTGCCAATAATTCATAGTTGTTAACCGGGTATGAGAAAAGCAAGGTTTGTCAGGGGTATGATAGGGGCTGACGAGGCTCTTCTCACTGTGAGTAGCTCTCGATTTTCTTGTGTAAAACTATCCTGTTGAGGTGTTATGCCATTTGCCAGCGAGTGTCTGGAGATAGCGCCAGCCTGTGAAGAGCAGATGCTGGGACGTGAAGGGCTGCCCCTGCTCGGCGAGGCGGGGATCTTCCTGACCGGCCTCTCCCGGGTGCGTGATCACTACCTCATCCGTCGCAATCGCCCCGAGTTTCACATCCTGATGGTGAGTCACGATGAGGGTGGCGCGCTGCTTACCGACGAGGGTGAGCAAGCCATTCCGGCCGGATCGCTGATTTTCCTGCCCGCCGCCGTGCCTGGCGGTCTCAAGCTGATTGGCGAAAGCTGGCAGATCAGCTGGATTTTGCTCGATGACGTGCCGCGCTGGCAGCACCTGCATCGCCTTGGTCACCGTATCTGGCAAGGGGATGGCGGCGATCAGCTCTACCATCTGCTCAGCCTGATGCAGGGGGAAGGGGTTCGCTCCCCGCTGCAACCCCAACTGCTCAGCCTGTTGCTGGCGCTGCTGGAGCGCACCCTGCAAGGGGAGGTGCGTGGCACCCCTGAACTCAGATTGCAGGCACTGTTTCGCCGGGTGGAGGCGCGCCTGGACGAACCCTGGAGTGTCGCCCTGCTGGCCCGACAGATGGCCTGCTCCGTTCCCCATCTGCACCGGCTCTGTCAGCAAGCGTTCGGTATGGGGCCGATGGCGAGGGTGACCGAGCTCAGAATGAACAAGGCGCGCCAGCTGCTGCTCTATACCAACTGGCCACTTGGCGAGCTGGCGGCCCGGGTCGGTTACAGCGATGGGGCCAACTTTGCCAACCGCTTTCGTCGTCTGACTGGTCAGACCCCCGGCGCCTTTCGTCGACTGGGTCGCAAACCTTTTGCAACGGATGTGCAAACTCTTTGAAATTAATAAGACAAGCCCCTAGGATCGGCGGGTCCCTGCGTCTAGCTAACCGTTTAGGTACCAAGATCCATGTTTGAAGATAATAACCAGAAACGTCCTCTCTACATTCCCTACGCCGGTCCCGCCCTGCTGGAGACCCCTTTGCTCAACAAGGGCAGCGCCTTCACCAGCGAAGAGCGCAGCAACTTCAACCTCGAAGGTCTGTTGCCCCAGAATATCGAGACCATCGAAGAGCAGGCCGAGCGCGCCTATCGCCAGTTCATGGCGTTTGGCAACGACATGGACAAGCACATCTATCTGCGCAACATCCAGGATACCAACGAAACACTGTTCTACCGTCTGCTGCACAACCACCTGACCGAGATGCTGCCCATCATCTACACCCCGACGGTGGGCAAGGCGTGCGAGGAGTTCTCCAACATCTATCGCCGCGCCCGTGGCCTCTTTATCTCCTATCCGGATAAGGACAGGATCGATGACATGCTGCAAAACGCCACCAAGCAGAACGTCAAGGTGATCGTGGTGACCGATGGCGAGCGGATCCTGGGTCTGGGTGACCAGGGGATCGGCGGCATGGGCATTCCCATCGGCAAGCTCTCCCTCTACACCGCCTGTGGTGGCATCTCGCCCGCCTACTGCCTGCCGGTGGTGCTGGATGTGGGCACCAACAACCAGCAACTGCTGAATGACCCCTTCTATATGGGGTGGCGCAATCCGCGTATCTCGGGGGATGAGTACGCCGAGTTTGTCGATGCCTTCATTCAGGCGGTCAAGCGCCGCTGGCCCGATATCCTGCTGCAGTTTGAGGATTTCGCCCAGAACAACGCCATGCCGCTGCTCAACCGCTACAAGAACGAGCTCTGCTGCTTCAACGACGATATTCAGGGTACTGCTGCCGTGACGCTGGGCAGCCTCATTGCTGCCTGCAAGGCCTCCGGCGCCAAGCTCTCCGAGAAGCGGGTTGCCTTCCTCGGTGCGGGCAGCGCCGGTTGCGGTATCGCCGAGCAGATCGTGGCACAGATGAAGGCCGAGGGGCTGACCGATGCCCAGGCCCGCAGCCGTGTCTTTATGGTGGACCGCTTTGGTCTTATCACCGACAAGATCCCCAACCAGCTCGACTTCCAGCGCCGTCTCTCCCAACCGGTGGAGCGCATCGCCGACTGGCCGGTGGGGGACAATATCTCCCTGCTGGAGGTGATGGAGCACGGTCGCCCGGACATCCTGATCGGGGTATCCGGTCAGCCGGGGCTGTTCACCGAAGAGGTGGTCAAGACCATGCACAAGCACTGTGCCCGTCCCATCATCTTCCCGCTCTCCAACCCCACCTCCCGGGTCGAGGCGACGCCGGCAGACCTTATCCGCTGGACCGACGGTCAGGCGCTGGTGGCTACCGGCAGTCCGTTCGCACCGGTGGAGTACAAGGGCAAACGCTACGTCATCGCCCAGTGCAACAACTCCTTCATCTTCCCGGGGATCGGCCTTGGCGTCATCGCCTCCGGCGCCACCCGGGTGACCGACGCCATGCTGATGTCGGCCAGCCGTGCGCTGGCGGAGTGCTCGCCGCTGGTGAAAGGGGAGGAGGGTTCTCTGCTGCCGGATCTGGCAGATATCCATCAGGTCTCCCGCTACATCGCCAAGATGGTGGCCAAGACCGCCATGCTGCAAGGCAAGGCGGTGCAGACCCCAGACGAGGTGATCGATCAGGCCATCGACGCCAACTTCTGGCATCCGGAATATCGCCGCTACCGCCGCACCTCGTTCTGATTTCTGCGGGAAGTGGCAAAGCAAAAGGGATGCCTCGGCATCCCTTTTTGCATCCTGAGGGGATGCAGCTTCATCCCCTTAGTGTTGTCAGACGTGGTTACTGGGTCACTTGCTGCACACCGGTGACGCGTACTTCTACACGGCGATCCGGTGCCAGGCAGGAGATCAGCTGAGCCTTGCTCTTGACGCTGTTGCACTGGGTACCGGTGACCGGATTGGCTTCACCGCGACCTTCGATGGCAACTTTGCCGGCCGGCAGACCTTTGCCAACCAGGAAGTCGGCCACGGTACGGGCACGCGCTTCGGAGAGTTTCAGGTTGTAGGCGTCAGAGCCGATACGGTCGGTGTAACCGACGACCACGGCGCTGCCATCTTTCGGCTGAACATCAACGATCTGCTGATACAGCGAATTCAGCGCTGCGACACCTTCTGGCTTGAGGGTGGATTTGCCAAAGGCAAACAGCACGTCAGAGCTCAGGGCGAAGTTCTTGTCGACCAGTACCGGCTCGGGAACCGGCTCAGGCGCAGGGGCGGCCACCGGGGCAACATAAGAGGTGCGGTTCGGGTGCATCACCAGCTCCAGGGTCGCGACGCTCATGTCGCTCTCCCAGGTTTTCTGCTCGTCACCCAGATTCCACAGATAGCGGTAGCGTGCCTGCACATCGATGAGGTCGGAGAGCTTGGCAGTCAGACCCAGACCCGCCAGCGGTGCAGTGCCGTTGTCGCTGTTGCCATTGCCGTTGACGTGATTGAAGTAGGCACCACCTTCAGCAAACACCGAGAAGATGTCGCCCAGCGGCAGGCGGGCGATACCGGAGAGGGTTGCACCTTGGGTTTTGAAATCGGCACCGTCAACGCCCGCTTTACCGGCGTAGAGGTAGCCCAGTTCAGCTGCGTAGTAGTCGTTGAAGTTGTAACCGCCGAACAGGCTCAGCGCAGTGGCGTCTTTGTCAGTGCCTTTGCCAAAATCATCCAGACCGTGGGCATATGCCCAACCTGCACCAACACCGGTGTACCAGTCATCGGCAGCCTGAGCTGTGGTACCTGCGGCGGCGAGCGCCAGTGCAATCAGGGTAGGAGCCATTTTGAGTTTCATCGGTTTATCCTCGTTGTGTTAGCCCATGTCGGGCAATGCACTTGTTTTTATTGCTGCGAAAAATCGCCAGCAAAGTGGATAGCGAAGGCTTTGGACTCTCATGATGCATTGGCGTCATGGACAACAGACCGGACAAGAAGCGCTTTTTAGTGCTTATCCAATACCTTACAGGCGCAACTACTTTATGCTTTGGTCGTGGTGCAGGCAAGGGCAGGAAGGCGGGAATTAGGGATTCAAATGAGGGCTGTGCAAACAAAAAGGGATGCCGCAGCATCTAATGCCGATCAGTTAAGGATCCATTGACCGATCCTTCTGTTGTGTGAAAATCCGAAACCTGTTGATTGGTTTCGGATTTTTTATGCGTATCGC